>NZ_JARWRU010000617.1 GCF_029867845.1 Nocardia farcinica
TTTTTCCCGCCCGGGGCGTTCACCGGGGGGGGGGCGGCACGCCCGGGGGCCGGCCCCCCCGCTCCGCCATCATGGCTTGACCTTGACACGATGTCAAGGACTCGAATGGGCGGCGAAGGAGGTGGTTGTCATGAACACGACCCCACATGCCACACCCGGCCGCGGCGACACCCGGCCCACCGCGCCCGAGGGAGCCGACCCGCGGGCACGGCTCACCGACGCCCTGTCGGCGACCGACTCGTCCGTCCGGCTCCGCGCCGCCCTGGCCGTGGGCACCGACCCCGACCCCGGGCTGCTGGACATCCTGCTCACCCGCTGCGCTGTCGAACCCGACTTCTTCGTCCGCGACATGCTCACCTGGGCGCTGTGCAGGCTGCCCGCCGACCTGACCGTGCCCGGGCTGCTCGCCGAACTCGACGCGGCAGGCGCCCAGGCCCGCGGTCAGGCGCTGCACACCCTGTCCAAGATCGGCGACCCGCGCGCCTGGGCGCCGGTCACGGCGCACCTGCACGATGAAGACGACGAGGTGGCGCGCAGCGCCTGGCGGGCGGCGGTCGCCCTGGTGCCGTCCGGCTGGGAGGCGGCGCTGGCCCGCGCGCTCGTCCCCGCGCTCGGCCGCGGTGACCGGGACACCCAGCGCAGCCTCGCCCGCGCCTACGCGGGCCTCGGCGAGGCCGCCCTGCCCGCGCTGGAGGCAGCCGCCGCACACCCCGACCCGCCGGTGCGCGCCCACGCCGTGGCCTGCGCCGCGCTGGTGCGCGACCCGGACAGCGCGTTCACCCTCTCGGTCGAGTTCGCCGAGCGCGTCGCCATCGTTGGACCGGACGCCATCGGCCGCCTCGTCCGGTCCGACTCGGCGGGCGCGGACAGCGGTGTGGCCGGGGACAGCGGTGTCGCCGAGGGCAGCGGTGTCGCCGAGGGCAGCGGTGTGGGCGCGGACAGCGGCGTGGCCGGGGACAGCGGTGTGGCCGGGGACAGCGGTGTGGGCGCGGACAGCGGTGTGGCCGAGGGCAGCGGTGTCGCCGTGACCAAAGGTGTGGGCGTGACCAGGGGTGTGGGCGAGGACGTCGCCGGGACGGTGGACCGCGGTGCGGCCCGGTACGGGGACGGGGCTGGAGTCGAGGAGTAGACGATGCTGATCGGCGAGGTCTCCCGGCGCTGCGGCGTCAGCACCCGGATGCTGCGGCACTACGACGCGGTCGGCCTGGTGTGCCCGACCGGCCGCACCTCGGGTGGTTACCGCGAGTACTCCGAGGCCGACCTGCGCCGTCTGCTGCACGTCGAGAGCCTGCGCACGCTCGGCCTCTCGCTCCAGGAGGTCAAGCGCGCGCTGGACGAACCGGGCTTCGCCCCGTCCGACCTGGTGGCCGATCTCATCCGGCACACCAGACGGCGGATCGCGGCCGAGGAGGAACTGCTCGCCACCCTGGAGCGGGTCGATGCCGCCGCCCCGGCCGGATGGCAGGAGGTGTTGCGCGTGGTGGCCCTGCTGCGCGCCCTGGAATCCGGTCACGCCCCGCGCCGCCAGCAGGCGATCCTCGCCGCCGACGACACCGCCGCGCTCCCGGTCGAGGCCCTGGTCGAGGCCGTTCTGGCCGAGGACAACGCGGACGTGGCCGGGGCGTTGCGCTGGGCTCTGGCCAGGGCCGGGGGAGCGGTCCTCGACCGCCTGGCCGCCGGTTCGGCCTCGCCCTCGGTCGAGGTCCGCCGCCGCGCCGTCGGCGCCGTCGCCGAACTCGGCACGCCGGAGGTGGCGGACCTGCTGCGACCCGCCCTCGCCGACCCGGACGCGGGCATCCGCGCCCTGGCCGCGCTCGCCCTCGGCGCTCGGGGCGAGGTGGCGGCCGTGCCTGTGCTCCTCGCGATGATCGTGGAGGGCCGAAGCGACATCGAAGCCGCCGAAACGCTCGGACAGCTCACCGCCGTCGCACCCGAAGCGGGCATCGCCGCCGCCGTGACCGACGCGATGGGCCGCGCCGACGACCCGTCCGTCCGCCTGCGCCTCACCCAGGCCCTCGCCGAGATCCCCGGACCGTCCGCCCACCGGGCGCTCGAGCACCTGACCGGCGACGGCGACCGGACGATCGCGGCCACCGCCGCCGCCATCCTCGACCACCGCGACCGAGGGCCGCGCCGGGAAAGGCGCCGGGCCGTCCCGCACCCATCGCCGCCCGCGGCCGGGGGCGAGGCCGGCGCGCCGGAAGAATGAACAGTCGCCGGTGCCCCGCGCCGGAGCGAGCCGTGTGGCCGGCACGGGTCACCCGTCGGCGTACAGCGCGACCACGGCCCGCGCGGTGGCCGCCATCCGCGCCCGCAACTCCGGCGGGTCGAGGACTTCGAGGTGCGCCCCCATCGGCAGCAGCCCGTGGAAGAGCACGTCGAAGGACTCCGCCCGCACGGTCACCTCGACCCGGCCGTCGGCGTCGGGTTCGCCGCGGGTGGCCAGCGCCTCGGCGGCCGCGGCGGGGTCGAGGAACAGCCGCAGCAGGCCGAGCTGGTCGGCGGCGATCCGGCAGCGGGCCCGCACGCGGAGCATGGAGCGGGCGAACTCCTCCTGGGCGGCGGCCCAGTGCTCGGCGAGCTGGAAGCCGGGCGGGCGGGTGAAGGTGCGGTCGGTGGGGGTGGCGGCGAGGATGCGGCCGACCCGGTAGGAGCGGATGTGCCCGTCGCTCTGGGCGACGAGATACCAGGTGCCCGCTTTGAGGACCAGACCGAGCGGGTCGAGTTCGCGCCGCACCTCGCGGTCGGCGCGCCGGTAGCGCACCGCGAGGGTGCGATCGTGCCAGAGCGCGTCGGTGATCGCGGCCATGGCGGGGGTGTCCTCGGGGCGGCGGAACCAGCCGGGCGCGGGCCCCGGGGCGCGGGGGGCGGTGGGGGGGGGGCGGGGGCCGCCCAACCCCCGGCCGCCCGGCCCCCCCCCAATA
>NZ_JARWRU010000618.1 GCF_029867845.1 Nocardia farcinica
CCGCAGGCCCAGGCCGATCGCCCCGGCCGCCACCGCGACGGCCGCCGTCAGGTACCAGCCGCGTTGGAAGCCGGCCAGCGTGTCCGCCGCGTCGGCGGGCGTGCCGAGTGCGGCCACCACGACCGCGACTCCGATCGCCAGGCCGATCTGCCTGCTCGTGCTCAGCACGGCCGATCCGGTGGCGAACTGCTGCGGCGAGAGCGCGCCGGTGCCCGCCGCGAACGAGGTGGGCAGGGTCAGGCCGACCCCGACACCGGTGACGAGCATGCCGCCGAGGAGGGCGCCCACGTAATCGGGCTCGGTGGTCACCGCGGCGGCCCACCACAGCAGACCCGCCGCGAAGGCGACGCCGCCCGCCGCGATCACCGCACCGGCTCCGACCCGCGCGATGAGCCTGCCTGCCAGGATCGCCACCAGCGGGACCACCAGCGGTCCCGGCGCGATCGCCAGCCCGGTCCGCAGCGCCGACCAGCCCCACACGTCCTGACCGAGCAGCACCACGGTGAGCAGCATGCCCGCGAAGGCGACCTGGAAGAACACCGCGTTCACCGCCATGAGGGCGAAGTTCGGCGCGCGCAGCAGCGCCGGGTCGAGGATCGGGCTGTGGTGGCGCGCCGAGGAGACGGCGAACCCGGCCGCGAGCAGCACCGCCGCGGCGAAGCAGCCGAGCGTCCACGCCGAGCCCCACCCCCAGTCCGGGCCCTTGACCAGGCCGAGGATCAACGCCGCCACGGCCGTGGTGAACAACGCGGCGCCCGCCAGATCCGGCAGCGGCCCGCCCGATCCGCGGGTGGCGGGTAGCAGGCGCACGCCGAGTACAAGGGCGATCAGGCCGATCGGCACATTGACCAGAAAGATCCACCGCCAGTCCAGCGCCACGAGCAGACCGCCGAGCACCGGCCCGAGCGCGGCGCCGATCCCGGCGAAGGCCACCCACAGCCGCACCGCGCCGGCCCGCCGGTCGGGCGGGGTGGCGGCCAGGATCAGGGCGAGCGAGGTAGGCGTGAGCACCGCCGCCCCGAGCGCCTGCGCCAACCGGAAACCGACCAGCGAGCCCACATTCCACGCCACGCCGCACAGCGCCGACCCGGCCACGAACACGACCAGCCCGGCCAGGAAGGCGGTGCGATTGCCGTTGCGGTCGCCGAGCCGCCCCGCGGGCACCAGCAGCGCCGCGAACGCGACGGCGTAGGCGTTGAGCACCCACGACAGCGTCGACAGGTCGGCGACGGCGAAATCGCGCGCCATCTGTGGCAGCGCGACATTGACGATGAACTGGGCGAGGCTGGTGAGCAGGACGCCGATGGAGACGACGGCGAGCACGGCTCGGTGGTCGCCCCGTGCCCGCCGTTCGCCGGGGACGGTGGTCCCGATTTCCGGGCGCGTGGGGTGCGGGAACACGGCGCCGGTTTCCGTCATGGTGCCGTCGTCCCTCATCCGAGGACCCGGCGGCTCTGGCGGGCGGTGGCCAGCAGCCTGCCCCGCGTGTCCCAGAGGTCGGTCTCGTCGATCGACCACCCCGAGGCGGTGCCCGCGTTGGCGGCGCGCACCAGGGCGAAAGGGGAGTCCCGGTCGAACTCGCGGGTGTGCAGGTGCATCGACAGGCTCACCGTCGGCACCGCGATCGGCGCGGTGAGCGTGGGGAAGATGCCCGGTGGCAGCGCGTCGGCGAGCACGGCCAGCGTGACGGGGTCGAGCGGCAGTGTTGTGTCGGTCGACGGTGTTGTGTCGGCCGGCGGTGCGGTGTCGGTCAGCGCGATCCACGCGGTCATCGAGGCCTCGTCGGAGCCGGTCAGCGGCAGCGGTCCGGCCACCGGTCTGATGTCGAAATGCGCTGCCGCGGGCACGATCTCGGTCGGCAGCCGGAACCGCGCGCTGGTCTCGGGCCGCGCCACGTCGGGGGCGGGCCGCCCGCCGCGCGCCGGTACGGCGGACTCGCCGTCACGGCCCAGGGTGACAGTGGCCGCGGCGACGGTCTGCTCCTGCTGTTCCATGCGCACCTCGACCACATGGCTGGAGCGGCCCACCGGGTGGTGCTCGGCCCGCAGGGTGAGTTCACCGAGGCCGGGTCTGCCGAGGAAGTGCAGGTCGCAGGCGCGCACCGGGATGTCCTCGCCCGCGGTGCGGCGGGCCGCCTCGACGGTCAGGGCGGCGAGCACCCCGCCGTGCGGTCCGGCCCAGCCCCGCCAGGAGTCGTCGATACGGGCTCGCCAGTGTCGCGCGCCGACTTCGGTCAGGTCGAACGCCGCGGCGAAGGACGTAGTGAGTTGCATCATGAAACTGACGGTAACTCGAGCGAGTTGTTTCAAGCAACTTACTGTGTTGTTTCAAGCAACTGACTAGGATGGGGGCATGCGCAGGACGAGCTTCGAGGACATGAACTGCTCGCTGGCCCAGTGCCTGGAGGTGGTGGGCGAGTGGTGGACGCTGCTGATCATCCGCGACGTCCTGTTCGGCGTGACGCGCTTCGAGGAGTTCCGCTCCCGGCTCGGCATCGCCCGCAATGTGCTCAACCAGCGCCTCGAACACCTCGTCGAGCAGGGAGTGCTGGAGAAGCGGCCCTACCAGCACAATCCGGTCCGATACGACTATCTGCCCACCGAAAAGGGCAGGTCGCTGTGGACGGTGGTCACCGCCATGCGGCAGTGGGGCGACCGCTGGGCCGCGCCGGACGGGCCGCCCATCGAGACGGTGCACACCACCTGCGGGCACACCGTCACCATCGAACCCATGTGCTCGGCCTGCGGGGAACGGGTGCGAGGCGGCGAACTACAGCTGGTCTACGGCCCGGGAGCCAAGAGCCGGGACCTGATTCCCGAACCGGCGCGAGCGGATTCGGGCGAGGGGCAGCGGGCGGCAGGCCGCTGACGCCTGCCGTGGCGGCGGTCAGCGAGCCGGATCGCGCCGGTGCGCGGCGGCGTCGAATCGTGCGCCCGCCCGGCGTTCCCGCCTACGCCGCCGATACCGCCGGATGCGGCTGGCCAGCAGATACACCAGCCAGATCCCGCACAGCAGCAGCAGCGCCGCGATGATCGCCGCGGCCACCGGGAAGAAGATCGCCAGCGTGACCACACCCGCGACACCGAAGTCCTCCGCGGCGCTGACCACGACATTGCTCGCGGGCTCCGGCGAGGTGTTGATCGCCGCCCGCAGCCCGGCCTTCACCAGATGGCTGACCAGCGCCGTCGTCCCGCCGACCGTCGCCGCCAGCAACGTGGTCAGCGATTCGTCGGAGCCCGCGATCAACGCGGCCACCACCGCGCCCGAGGCGGGCCGGATCACCGTGTGGATCGAGTCCCAGAACGAATCCAGGTACGGGATCTTGTCGGCGACCAACTCGATCACGAACAGCACGCCAGCCGCGATCAGCACATCCGCGCGTTGCAGCCCCTCCGGGATCTCGTCCGACAGGCCGGTCAGCCCGAACAGCCCGAGCAGCAGCGCCACCGCGTAGGCATTGATACCGCTGGCCCAGCTCGCGGTGAAGATCAGGGGAAGCATCGACACATCAGCGATGGTAGGTCGGGCCACCGACGATCACCGGTGATCACGGGCGAGACGCGTCGGTGATCACCGGATCGGCGGCGGATCAGCGCAGTCGCGGGGCGGTGGATCAGCGCAGTCGCGGGGCGGTGGATCAGCGCAGTCGCGGGGCGGTGGATCAGCGCAGTCGCGGGGCGACCTTGGCGCCGAGCAGTTCGATGCTGTGCAGCACCTGCTCGTGCGGCAGGGTGCCGACGCTGGTGTGCAGCATGAACCGGTCGAGGCCGAGGGTGTCGCGGATGGCCTCGATCTTCTCGCCCACCCGGTCGGGGTCGCCGACGAACAACGAGCCCTGCGGGGCGCGCAACTGCTCGAAGTGCGCCCTGGTCATCGGACCCCAGCCGCGCTCGCGGCCGAGCCGGTTCATCGCCACGGCGTAGGAGTCGTAGAACTCCGCGACCGCCTGCTCGTCGGTGTCGGCGATGTAGCCGTGCGCATGCACCGCGACCGGCTGCCTCTCGTGGCCGCCCTCGGTCAGCGCGCGGTGATACAGCTCGACCAGCGGCTTGAACCGGGCGGGCTCGCCGCCGATGATCGCGATGGCCAGCGGCAGGCCGAGCAGGCCCGCCCGCACCACCGATTCCGGGCTGCCGCCCACGGCGATCCACACCGGCAGCGGCCGGTGTTCGGTCCTCGGGTAGACGATGGTGTGGCGTAGCGGCGGCCGGAACTTGCCCGACCAGGTGACCGGGCCGTCCTCGCGCAGCCGCAGCAGCAGGCCCAGCTTCTCCTCGAACAACTCGTCGTAGTCGGCCAGGTCGTAGCCGAACAGCGGGAACGACTCGGTGAACGAGCCGCGGCCTGCCATCAGTTCGGCGCGGCCGTTCGACAGCGCGTCCACGGTCGCGAACTCCTGGTACGCGCGCACCGGATCGGCGGAGCTGAGCACGGTGACCGCGCTGGTCAGCTGGATGCGCTCGGTGCGGGCCGCGATGGCGGCCAGCACCACCGCCGGGGCCGAGGCGGCGAAATCGACCCGGTGGTGTTCCCCGACGCCGTAGACGTCGAGTCCGGCGGCCTCGGTGGCCACCGCCTCCTCGACCACCTCGCGCAGGCGCTGTGCGGCGGTCGGGGCGGGTCGGTCGCCGACGGGGTAGCGCTCGGCGAAGGTTGTCAGTCCCAGTTCCACGGCGACGTCCTATCCCTCGGAAGTTTCTATGTCAACCACTCTCGTGAACGGCTCGGGGACCGGAGGTATTCCTGTGGCGCGGCGGGACGGTGCGCGGGGGGCGCCTCAGTGGTGAACAGGCCAGGCGTTGTTCCCGTCGTCGGCGGCAGCCGTCGTGTTCTGCGCGGCGGGAGCCCGCGCGAAGTCCCGAGCGGTGTCGCATGATCGCCGCCGAGGGGCCACGGCTCGCTCGGGAACCCGGCGGGCGGCCGATAAGCTGATCCCATGTCCGTGCGCACGCGTCAGCCCTTGGTACCCGGCACCCTCTCCCCGATCAGGGAGGTGCCGCGCGCCATCGAACGTCCCGAGTACGCGTGGAAGAAGACCGCCAAGGAGGCGAAGGGCGAGCCCTGGGTACAGACCCAGGAGACCATCGAGAAGATGCGCATCGCGGGCCGGATCGCCGCCCGCGCGCTGGAGGAGGCGGGCAAGGCCGTCGCACCCGGCGTCACCACCGACGAGCTGGACCGCATCGCCCACGAGTACATGTGCGACCACGGCGCCTACCCGTCGACGCTGGGCTACAAGGGGTTCCAGAAGTCCTGCTGCACCTCGCTCAACGAGGTGATCTGCCACGGCATCCCGGACTCGACCGTGATCCAGGACGGCGACATCGTCAACATCGACGTGACCGCCTACATTCACGGCGTGCACGGCGACACCAACAAGACCTTCCTGGCCGGTGACGTCGACGAGGAGGTGCGCCTGCTGGTCGAGCGCACCGAGGAGGCCACCAACCGGGCGATCAAGGCGGTGAAGCCGGGCCGGGCGCTGAACGTGATCGGCCGGATCATCGAGTCCTACGCCAACCGGTTCGGCTACGGCGTGGTGCGCGACTTCACCGGCCACGGCGTCGGCCCCACCTTCCACAACGGCCTGGTCGTGCTGCACTACGACCAGCCCGCGGTGGAGACGGTCATCGAACCCGGCATGACCTTCACCATCGAGCCGATGATCAACCTCGGCGGCATCGACTACGAGATCTGGGACGACGGCTGGACCGTGGTCACCAAGGACCGCAAGTGGACCGCGCAGTTCGAGCACACCCTCGTCGTCACCGAGACGGGCGCGGAAGTCCTCACCCTGCCGTGACGCCCGCCCGCGACGAGGTGGTGCGGCGGTGAGCCGGGCGAACGGCGCCGCGACGAGGGGTGCGCTGCTGGTCGCGGGCACCACCTCCGACGCGGGCAAGAGCGTGGTGGTGGCCGGGCTGTGCCGCATGCTGGCCAGGCGCGGGGTGCGGGTGGCGCCGTTCAAGGCGCAGAACATGTCGAACAACTCGGTCGTCACCCTCGACGGCGGAGAGATCGGCCGCGCCCAGGCGTTGCAGGCGCGCGCCTGCGGGCTGGAACCCAGCGTGCGCTTCAACCCGATCCTGCTCAAGCCGGGCAGCGACCGGCGGTCCCAGCTGGTGGTGCGCGGTCGCGCGGTCGACACCGTCGGCGCGGCCGACTACTTCCGGCACCGCACCGCGCTGCGGCAGCTGGTCGCCGACGAGTTGGCCTCGCTGCGCGCGGAATTCGACGTGGTGATCTGCGAGGGCGCCGGCTCGCCCGCCGAGATCAATCTGCGCGCGAGCGATGTGGCGAACATGGGATTGGCGCGGGCGGCGGATCTGCCGGTGCTGGTGGTCGGCGACATCGACCGCGGCGGGGTGCTGGCGCACCTGTTCGGCACCGTGGCGGTGCTCGAACCGGAGGACCAGCGCCTGATCGCGGGGTTCGTGGTCAACAAGTTCCGCGGCGACGTCGAGTTGCTGCGGCCGGGCCTGGAGCAGCTGAGGGCGCTGACCGGCAGGCCGACCCTCGGCGTGCTGCCTTTCGCCGAGGACCTGTGGCTCGACGCCGAGGACTCGCTCGGCACTGTCGCCGACGCCCCGGTCGGCCGTCCCCGGCCCCCGATCGGCGAGGAATGGCTGACCGTCGCGGCGGTGCGGCTGCCGCGCATCTCCAATTCCACCGATGTGGAGGCGCTGGCCTGCGAGCCCGGTGTGGCGGTGCGCTGGGTGGGCGAGCCGTCCCGCCTGGCCGATGCCGATCTGGTGGTGGTGCCGGGCAGCAAGTCCACCGTCTCGGATCTGGCGTGGCTGCGTCGCAGCGGCATCGGCGACGCGCTGCGGCTGCGGGTGGCGCGCGGGCGGCCGGTGCTGGCGGTCTGCGGCGGTTACCAGATGCTGGGCAGGCGCGTCGTGGACGGGGTGGAATCGGGCGCGGGCGAGGTCGCGGGATTGGGCGTGTTCGACCTGGACATCGAGTTCGCCGAGCCGAAGCTGCTGCGCCGGGTCGAGGGGAAGGACCGGCGTTCGGCCACGGCCTGGCACGGCTACGAGATCCACCACGGCCGGGTGACCCGCACCGGCGATCCGGGCTGGCTGGAACTGGACGGCGCGCCGGAGGGCTCGGTGGCGGGCGCGGCCTGGGGCACCCATGTGCACGGGCTGCTGGAGAGCGACGAGTTCCGCCGCGCCTGGCTGGCCGAGGTGGCCGAACGCGCCGGGCGGCGTGGCTTCGTGCCCGCGCCGGGCACCTCGGTGGCCGCGGTCCGCGCCGGCCAGCTCGACCTGCTGGCCGACCTCGTGGAACGCCATCTCGACCAGGACGCGTTCGAGGCGATCCTGACCGGCGGTGTTCCCCCGGGGCTGCCCGTGCTGACGGTCGGCCGGGCCTGATCGTCCGGCGCTCGGGCCGCCCCGTGCCCGCCGCGGCGGTGTACCGTGCCGACATGGAGTCCCGCCGGATCACGCTGGGTGAGCGGACCGTCACGGTCCGTGTCGACGGCCCGCACACCCGCCACACCGTGCTGCTGCTGCCCGACGCGGGCGACCCGGCCGACGCCTACGACGAGGTCGTCGCCCGGCTCACCACCTCCGACCTGCGCACTCTCGCCGTCGAATCGGTCGAGGGGCTGACTCCGGCCGACGTGCCCGCCCTGCTGGACGAGCTCGGCGTGCCCTACGCGCACGTGGCCGGTCGCGGCGCGGGCGCCGAGCTGGCCTGGCGGACCTGTGCCGGTCCGTTCGGCCGCTACATCAGCATGGTGGTCGCCGACCGCCCGCACCCGGCCGTGCCAGGACCGGGCGGCGCACCCGCCGACCCGGACTGCCGTCCGCTGGAACTGCCGGTGACCGTGCTGGTCACCAAGGGTCTGGACCGGGCCGCGGCCGAGGCGTCGGGGCGCCACGTCTACGGCGAGTTCCGCCTGGTCGAGGTCGAGGCCGACGACGTGGCCGCCGAAGCCGCGCACGAGCTGGCCACCGAGATCGTGCTGCGCACCAGTCTCTGGTGAGTCCGCGCTCTGCCGCCTGCGGGGCGAGTGGTCTCAGCGTTCGGCGAGTTCGTCCTGCTCGGAACGCCGGTACTGCTCCAGCCAGTCCAGCCAGTGGTCCAGCTCGGCGAAGGCCTTGGCCCTCGGCTGTTCCGACGACAGGAACACGTCGTGGCGGGCGCCGTCGATCGGCACGATGTTCGTGCGATCACCCAGGCAACCCGACCAGCGCTGGATCTGCTTGACGTCGAGCACCGTGTCGGCCACATCGGCGGCCGGGCCGTACTTGCGCAGGAATTTCGTCAGCTTCGAGCGCAGGATCAGCGCGGGCACCCCCACGTCGAGGCCCTGGTGCAGCCGGAAGTGACCGCGCCGGATCGCGCGCAGCCAGCCGAAGCGCACCGGCGCCCCCGACAGCGGCTTCCAGTCCAGGTTGTAGTCCCATTCACCGGCGACCGAGCGGTGCAGGCTCTCGCCGTAGGTGCTGATGCCGCCGCCGGGCAACCGGGAGGTCGCGCGCAGCCGGCCGAGCGATTCGATCAGGGGGGTGCCGATGGTCCGGTAGTAGGACGGCCCCTGCAGGTCGAACCACGGGCTGTTGAGGACCAGGCCGATGATGCCCGCCTCGGCCACCCCGCGCGCGCGATTGAGCCGGTCCAGCCACAGCGGCACGATCAGCCCGCCGGTGGAGTGCGCCACCAGCAGCATCTTCGCCCCGCCGGTCTCGGCCCTGACCAGCCGCAGCGCCTCATCGAGTTCGGCGTCGTAGAAAGCCAGGTCGGTCACGTAGTGCGCGCTCTGCCCCGCACGTAGCGAGCGCCCGCACTTGCGCAGGTCGAGCGCGTAGAAGCGGTGCCCGCGCGCGGCGAAGTGCTCGGCGAGGTGGCGCTGGAAGAAGTAGTCGGTGAAACCGTGCACGTACAGCACGGCGGTGTCGGCCGTCTGCTCGGTCTCGGTGCCCGCGTCGGGCAGGTGCCGGACCAGGGTGGCCACGATCTCGCCCTCACCGTCGGGGTCGGGGCCGAGGTCGATGGTGTGCTGCTGGTAGCCGTCACCGAGCACGTCGGGCCGCCACTGGGCCGTGCCTTTCCGCGAGACGGAATTCACCTCGGTGATGTCGGACACGCCCGCTGCGTTTCGATCGGTCACGTCCACCAATCTAAGCCAGCGAGGGAAGTGAAAACAGACCCGCCGCGACCAGCCACGGGAGAGGAATATTTATCACATTCGAAGGTCCCGTTGCCTGAATCCGAGGGTATGAGGTGCACAATCGGGTACAGGTGAACGGCGGGTAACCTCTTTCCGCCGAGTCACGCCAGGCTCGCTACAACCAAGGCAGGCCACCCCGCGGCCGTGCCACCAGAAGTGACAAGGAAGTCGATCAAGCCGTGCCGAACGCTGCCATGACTGAAAAGACCGATGTGGTGCTCATCGGCGCCGGAATCATGAGTGCCACCCTCGGTGCCCTCATCAGCCGGCTACAGCCGGAGTGGTCGATCTCGCTGTTCGAGCGCCTCGACGCCGCCGCCGCGGAGAGCAGCGACCCGTGGAACAACGCGGGCACCGGTCACTCGGCGCTGTGCGAACTCAACTACAGCCCGCAGAAGCCGGACGGCTCCGTCGATGTGACCAAGGCCATCGATATCAACGAGCGTTTCCAGGTCTCGCGGCAGTTCTGGGCCTACGCCACCGAGAACGGCATCCTCGGCGACCCGTCGCGGTTCATCAACCCCATCCCGCACGTCAGCTTCGTGCACGGCGCCGACGACGTGCAGTATCTGCGCAGGCGCTACGACGCGCTGGCCCCGCATCCGTTGTTCGAGGGCATGGAGTTCATCGACAGCCCCGACGAGTTCGCCCGCCGCCTGCCGCTGATGGCCAGGGGGCGTGACTTCTCCGAGCCGGTCGCGCTGAACTGGACCGACGGCGGCACCGACATCGACTTCGGCTCGCTGACCAAGGAACTGCTCGGCTACCTGGGGTCGGTGGGCGCCGACCTGGCCTTCGGCCACGAGGTGCGCAACCTGACCAAGCAGCGCGACGGCAGCTGGAAGGTCACCGTGCGCAACCGGCGCACCCGCCAGACCCGCACCGTGCAGGCCAAGTTCGTCTTCGTCGGCGCGGGCGGCGGCGCGCTGCCGCTGCTGCAGAAGGCCGGCATCAAGGAGATCAAGGGCTTCGCCGGCTTCCCGGTCAGCGGCCAGTTCCTGCGCTGCACCAACCCGGCGCTGATCGACAAGCACGAGGCCAAGGTGTACGGCAAGGCCGCCGTCGGCGCGCCGCCGATGTCGGTCCCGCACCTGGACACCCGCGTCATCAACGGCAAGCCCGGCCTGTTGTTCGGCCCGTACGCGGGCTGGACCCCGAAGTTCCTCAAGGACGGCAGCAACGCCGACCTGTTCAAGTCGATCCGGGCGAGCAACCTGACCCCGATGCTCGGCGTCGGCGTCACCGAGCTGTCGCTGGTGAAGTACCTGGTCTCCGAGCTGCTCAAGTCGCAGTCGGGGCGCGTGGTCACCCTGGAGGAGTTCGTCCCGCGCGCGCACGGCAACGACTGGGAGCTGATCACCGCCGGTCAGCGCGTGCAGATCATCCGCCGCAAGGGCGTCGGCGGCGTGCTCGAGCTGGGCACCGCGGTCATCGCGGCGGGCGACGGCAGCATCGCCGGCCTGCTCGGCGCCTCGCCGGGAGCCTCGACCTGCGTCACCGCCATGCTCGACGTGCTGCAGAAGTGCTTCCCGCGCGAGTACGCCGACTGGACCCCGCGGCTGCGCGAGATGATCCCCTCGCTCGGGGTGAAGCTCTCGGAGGACAAGGCCCTGTTCCACGAAGTCTGGAATTGGACCAACAAGGCCCTTCGGCTCTCGGAGTCCTCGACCGCGTCCCACGCCGCGAACACGCCGCAGCCGGTGGGGGTCGCGCCCGGCGCCTGAGGTGTGATAGCAAAGCGCGATGATGTCAACGGTTGTGCTCAAGCGTTCCTGGGCCGCGGATCTGGACACCGCCACCCTGTACCAGCTGTTGAAGCTTCGCGTGGAAGTCTTCGTCGTCGAACAGAAGTGCGCGTACCCGGAACTCGACGGGCTCGACCTGTTGCCGGAGACGCGCCATTTCTGGCTCGACGACGAGGGTGAGGTCATCTGCACGCTGCGCCTGCTCGAGGAGCACGAGGACGGCGTGAAGTCCTTCCGCATCGGTCGCCTCTGTACCGCCGGGGGCCCCCCCGCGGCCCGCGGCACCCCCCCCCCGCGCCCCGCCCCGCGGGGCCGGGGGGGGGGGGGGGCGGGGGGGGGGCGACCCCCCCCCCACCCGG
>NZ_JARWRU010000619.1 GCF_029867845.1 Nocardia farcinica
TTTCCTCCGCGACGCCCGCCGCGTGCTGGGCGGCGCGCACGGAGGTGTGCTCGGGCAGCGAGCGCACGACCTCGACGATCCGCGGGTTCTTCAGGAACGAGAGTTTGCGCGTGCCGAAGTGGTAGAGCAGCGCGCCGAACGGCTCGGGGCGCAGCGCCACCCGGGGATGCAGCTGCCAACGGGTGTCGAGATCGAGCATTCGCCTGCCCTGCCCGTCAGTAGACGCCGCACATACCGTCGATGGAGACCTCTTCGATCAGGCTCTCCTCGACGAGTTCGGCGTTCTCGCCGTCGGCGGGCATCGAGTACTGGTGCGACATCTCCAACCTCCCTGGGTCACAACGGACCACCAGTCGTAGTCCACGTCACACCATAACCATGTCTCCGGTGCGCGTGAACACGGCCGCTTTCGCGCGGACTCTCGGCCCGCGCCGCACGGCCGGAGCTCTCGCGCGCGCTCGCGGCCCACGTCCCGGCCCTGCCCCGCGCCGGGGACCTCTAGACTTCGGGTGTACAACGGCGGAAAAGATTGTGATGGGCAACACATGCCCGCGGCGGTAGAGGTGGCATGGGAGTCGGACGCATACAGGCCAACGGGGGCGGCAGCAGCACGCTGTCGGAGTCCGAGATCGTCGAGGCCGCACTGCGCGTGGTCCGCGAGGACGGCGTCGAGAAACTGTCGATGCGGCGATTGTCGCGCGAGCTGGGCGTGTCCCCCATGGCGCCGTACTACTACGTCGCCGACAAGCGGGAACTGCTCGACCTGGTGGCGGGCGCCGCGCTGACGGGCGTGCGCACACCGCCGCCGGAGTCCGGTCCGTGGCAGCAGCGGCTGCGCGAACTGATCGATCAGATCGACGAGAAGCTGCGCAGGCATCCCGGGCTCGGCGACGTGCTCATCGAGCAGATGCTGGGCAAGCAGCTCGACCTGATCGCCGGGGTGATGAGTATTCTGGCCGACGCCGGATTCGACGATCGCGACATCCTGTCCGCCTACGCGACGGTGCACACCTATCTGTTCGGCCGCCGCAGGGTGAACCCCCGCGAGCCCGCACCGCTGGCCGGAGTCGATCTGCCCGACGTGGTCGCCCGCGCCACCGCGCACATGTCCGACCTGCGCGGGCGCTACACCTACGAGTTCGGCATGGACGTGCTCATCGCCGGGCTGGAGGCCCGGCTTGTCGCGGGAGCCGCCCGCGACGTACGATGAAATTGAAACACGTTCTAGTTTTCGGGTTCGAGAGGACGACATGACCACCGTCGAGGTTCCACACGGGTCACGCTCGGTCGTGCTGCGGGTCGCCGCGGTGATCGCCGAGACGGCCGACAGCTGCTCGCTGGTCTTCGACGTCCCCGAGGAGGCGCGCGAGAAGTTCGCCTACCGGCCCGGACAGTTCCTCACCCTGCGAATCCCCAGCGAGCTGACCGGTTCGGTGGCGCGCTGCTACTCGCTGGCCAGCTCGCCGCACACCGACGACAAGCCGAAGGTGACGGTCAAGCGGACCGAGGGCGGCTACGGCTCCAACTGGGTCTGCGACAACGTCAAACCGGGCGACCAGCTCGAGGTGCTGCCCCCGTCGGGCGTGTTCACCCCGTCGAATCTGGACGAGAACCTGTTGCTGTTCGGTGCGGGCAGCGGCATCACGCCGGTCATCTCCATCCTGAAGTCGGCGCTGGCGCGCGGCAGCGGACAGCTGGTGCTCATCTACGCCAACCGCGACACCGACAACGTGATCTTCGCCGAGGAACTGCGCGAACTCGGCGTCGAGCACGCCGACCGGCTCACCGTCATCCACTGGCTGGAGCCCCTGCAGGGCCTGCCGACCGCCGAGGCGCTGGCCACCCTCGCGCGCCCCTACGCCGAGTACGAGGCGTTCATGTGCGGCCCCAAGCCGTTCATGGACGGCGTGCACGACGCGCTGGCCCGGCTCGGCATGCCGCGCGCCCGGGTGCACGCCGAGGTCTTCAACTCCCTGGCGGGCGACCCCTTCGCCGACCAGGCCCCCGTGGAGCTGAGCGAGGCCGACGCGGCCGACGCCGCCACCGTGGAGGTGGAACTCGACGGGCAGGTCCACGAGCTGGACTGGCCGCGCAAGCAGACCCTGGTCGACATCATGCTCGCCAAGGGCATCGACGTGCCCTACTCCTGCCAGGAGGGCGAGTGCGGCTCCTGCGCGTGCACGGTGCTCGAGGGCGAGGTCGAGATGGACAACTGCGAGATCCTCGATCCCGAGGACATCGCCAACGGCTACATCCTCGGCTGCCAGGCCCGCCCGGTCACCGACCGGCTGCGCATCCAGTTCTGAGACGCGTCAGCGGGCCGCCCGGTAGCGGGCGCGGGTGGCCGGGTCGAGGTGCTCGGTCGCGTACGACAAGGCGGTTCGGCCCATCGCGGGCGCGTGGCGGTCCAGGAAATCGGTGAGCAAGGCGCGGTCGACGCGCTTGCCGACCTCGCGCAGCATCCAGCCGACCGCCTTCTGGATCAGGTCCCGGCGATCG
The DNA here is from genome assembly GCF_029867845.1 of Nocardia farcinica. Lineage (GTDB taxonomy): Bacteria > Actinomycetota > Actinomycetes > Mycobacteriales > Mycobacteriaceae > Nocardia > Nocardia farcinica_A. Next base: position 2,500 of record NZ_JARWRU010000619.1, read on the forward strand.
TCGAGCAGGCGCTCGCACAACGCGAGGGTGGTGGAGGCGTCGCCCGCCTTGATGAAGGCGAAGGTGCTCAACAGCGCCACCCGCCGCGACCACAGCGACTCCGACCCGGCCAGCGCGAACAGTTCGTCGCGCGGGCGGTCGAGCAGATCGCGGCCGATGAGGTGCTCGGCGGAGGAGTCGACCAGATCCCAGTTGTCCACCCGGCCACGGCGCACCGCCGCCCGATAGCGGCGCACCGCCTCGGCCGTCACCGCCTCGTCGCGGGTGCGCGGCCTGCTCGCGCGGTCGTAGCGGGCGACGAGCAGCAACAGCCCCGCCAGACGCTCCTCGTGGATCTCGCTGTCGAGCAGGATCTCGATCTCGTCGAAGGACAGCTCGGCGAAGCGGCGGACCACCGCGCGGATCGCGGGCACGCGGACGCCGAGGAAGACGTCGCCCTCGCCGTACTCCCCCTGACCGGTCTTGAAGAAGCGCCGCGAGTGTGCCGCGATCGCCGGATCGGCGAGCTCCGCCAGGGCCGCGCGCACCTCGGCGGCGCCGACCGCCGCGCTGCTCGTCTCGCTCATTCGGCTCCGATCGGACTCGGCCGCAACCACATCGGCGGCAGGGGTCAGAGGCGGGCGCCGAGCGCGCGCCCGGATTCGTAGGCGGCGGCGCTCGACGGGAGGGCACCGGGGCGGCCGCTGTTGAGCACCCGGACGGCGCCCTCGCCGGTGGTCGGCCTGCCGAGACCGTCGACCTTCCTGATGGTCTGCGCGGCCACGGCCTGGGCGCTGTCGAACAGGCGCACGCCGTCCGGCAGGGCGGCCAGGATGGCGTCGGAGACCAGCGGATAGTGGGTGCAGCCGAGCACGACACCCTCGGTGCCCGGCGGGGTCTGTTCGGCGGCGCGGGCGATGGCCTCGGCGGCCGCAGCCAGGTCACCGCGATCGATGGCGTCGGCCAGACCGTGGCAGGCCACCCCGGTGACCTGGGCATCGCCACCGAAACGGGCGATCAGGTCGGCCTGGTAGCCGCTGGCGGTGGTGGCGGCGGTGGCCCACACCGCGACCGTGCGGCAGGCCGCGGCGGCGGGTTTTATGGCGGGCACGGTGCCGACCACCGGCACCTCGAGACCGACCTCGGCGCGCACGTGCTCCAGCGCGGTGACGCTGGCGGTGTTGCACGGCAGCACGATGACCTCGGCGCCGTGCGCGAGCGAGGTGCGGGCCGCGCCGACCACCCGTTCGATCGTCCACGCCTCCGGCTTGGGTCCCCACGGCGCGCCGTCCGGGTCGAGCTGGAGCAGCAGATCCAGATCCGGGCGCAGTTTCCGCAGCCAGGCGGCCGTCGGCAGCAGCCCCAAACCAGAGTCGATGATCGCGACGATCAACCCACCACCGTATTACAGCCCCGTTACCGGCCCGCCCCGCCGGTCCCCCCCCCCCGGACACGCCGTGGCGTGCAGACAAGCCGGCACCACCAACGCGAGCGGGGCCGCCGCGGCGACCTTGGCGCGCGCCTTC
>NZ_JARWRU010000620.1 GCF_029867845.1 Nocardia farcinica
GCGCGGGGGCGGGCAGCGGAGTCAGCGGCGCGATGCCGAGCGCCGAGGTCACCATGCCGACGAGGTCGGGCGGTGCGGGCGGCGGGACCGGCGCGGCGGGCGGCGGCAGGGCAGGTGTGCCGAAGCCGAAGGCGGCCAGCGGGTCCGGGCCGAGGCCGAGCGCGTCGGTCAGTTGGCTGGGCAGTTGGAGTTGGCCGGGCAGTTGCCCGACCGGGGTGGTGAACGGCTGTTCCTCGGCCGCCGCGGGCGTGGTCCCGGCTACCGCGGCGCACACAGCGCCCGCCACCAGGGCGGTTGCGGCGCGCAGGGCGAAGCTGCGGTGTGGAACGTCGGGCCTGGTGGAAGTTGCCATGGGCTACCTCATTCCGAAGGGAGGACCTGTGGAAGGAATTCGGAGCGGCAGCGCGATCGGATGCACGACGAAGAGTCGAGGCACGCCGACGACAGCTCTGGCGTGGAGGCCGGAAGGCTCGGCCGTGGGGACCGAGAGTCCGAGCCGGGCCCCGCGGAGAAGTCCCGCGAGCCCGGCTCGGTGTGTGCGACGCGCGCTCAGGCGACGCGCGTTCAGGCGGTGGGCGGCGGTGCGGGCAGATCGGATTCCAGCGGCACCATCGAGCCCTCGATCGCGCCGACCGCGCCTCCGATGAGCGCGCCCGCCGCCACGGCGGGGGCGGCGACGAAGGCGTAGCCCATGACCGCGCCGATCACCGGCATCACCACCAGGCCCGCGGGCAGGAACGGGATGCCCGCGATGAACCCGGCCATGGCCCCGACCATCGCGCCCGCGCTGGAGATGGGCGAGGACAGCGTGTTGCCGACCATGGCGCCGATGGCCGCGTCGCCGATGACCTTCTCCGCGATGACATCCGAGCGTGCCGGGTCCATGCCGGTGGTGTCGAGGGCGTCGGACAGGCCGGTCTCCGCGGTCAGCGCGATGTCGTTGATCTGCGCGGCGATGTCGGGGGGGATGAAGTCGGGCCGTTCGACCTGGATGCTGCCGATGCGCACCTGGTTGCCCGGCAGCGGGTCGGCCACCGCGGGCGGGGCGGGCTCGGGCTCGGTGATCGGCGTGGCGGCGGGGGTGGTGGCCACCTCCACCGGGGCGTAGCCCAGTGACTCGAGCACCGTGCGCGCCGGGCCGGGGGCGCCGGTGTAGACCTGGGCCAGCACATCGGCCTGCGCGAGCGTCGGCGCGCCGAAGGCCCAGGTGTCCAGCGGCCCGGAACCGGGCGCCAAGCCCTGGGCTCCGGGGAGTGCGGGGAGTGCTCCGACCGGCGTGCCGACCGGTCGATCGTCGGCGAACGCGGGTGTGGTGCCCACCACGGCCGCGCAGACCGCCCCGCTGAGTATCACGGTCGCGGGACGCAAGGCGAAACTGCGGTGTCCAGCGGCGGGCCGGTTGTGTGTGCCCGCAGCGTGCTTGCCCATTGGCTACCTCATTCCGAAGGGACGACCTACGGATCTGATTCGGAGCTGCGCACCCGCCGGATGACAGCTCTCGGCGTGTCGGGCAGGATTGTGGGTTGGACCCGCCTTCGCCCGCCGTGATAAGAGGATGGTCATGTCT
>NZ_JARWRU010000621.1 GCF_029867845.1 Nocardia farcinica
GGGGGGGGCCCCCCCCCCCCGCGGCCGAGAGCGCGAACACGACGGCGGCGTGTCGACAGAGCGGCCGGGACGCCCCGGCGCGCGGGGTGACCGGCGGGAGAGACAGGCACCGGGCACCCCGCTCGGTCAGGCCTCGAACAGAGTCTGTCCGAGATACCCGCCCGGCTCCTGGACGCCCGGCGGCAGCGCGAAGACCGCCGAGCCGATGGGGGTCGTCCACTCGTTGAGGGCGTCGAACTCCGCCAGACGCGCCTGCACGGGCAGGAACTGGGCGTGCGGGTCGCGCTGATAGGCGGTGAACAGCAGGCCGGAGTCGGAGATCCGGCCCGGGCCGGGGGCGTCGTCGTAGTTGTAGCCGCGGCGCAGGAACCGCTCGCCGTCGTGGGTGTGCCTGGCGCGCGCGATGTGCGAGGACGGCGGGATGACCGGGATGCCGTAGGAGTCCACGGCCTCGAAGTCCGGTTCGTCGAACTCGTCGGCGCCGGTGAGCGGGGCGCCGTCGGCGAGCCTGCGGCCGACGGTGAATTCCCTTGCCGCCGGGTCGATCTCGTCCCAGGTGTCCAGGTTCATGGCGATTCGGCGCAGCACCAGCGAGGTGCCACCGGCCAGCCACGGCGTGACCGAGCCGTCGTGCCAGACCAGCCGGTCGAGCTCCGCGTCGGTGGTCAGGTTGACCGTGCCGTCCACCTGACCCATGAGGTTGCGCGGGGTGCGGCCGGGTTCGGCGTCGCGGAAACCGCGCTGGGTCCATCGCACGGTCACCAGGGAGGTGACACCACGCGAGAGCACCCGCACCGCGGGCGCGACCGTGGTCGGCTCCTCCGCGCACACCTGCACCAGCAGATCACCGTCGGACCAGGCCGGTTCGAGCCGGTCGATGCCGAACGGCGGCAGCGGGCCCAGCCACGCCGGACGCTGTCGCTCCAGCCCGGCGGCGGTGAACACGGCCGGGCCGAACCCGACGGTGACGGTCAGCCGTGCCGGCCGGGCCGCCAGCTCCGGTTCGGTGTCGGCCAGCGCGGGCT
>NZ_JARWRU010000622.1 GCF_029867845.1 Nocardia farcinica
CCTGAGCCAGGATCAAACTCTCCGTTGAAGACTCACAATCACACCCCCACAGGGATGCAATCAGATCTAAACTAGAGTCCGAAAACCCAGCAAAACAATCGCCAGCCGGAAATTAGCTGACAAAAAATGTCTCATCCCCCCCACGGGGGTGGGAGAACGAGAACCAAAAACAATATTTGGCACTGACATTCATCGACACACTATTGAGTTCTCAAAGAACAGGCGCACACACATCCGACCGGCTATCCGGTTGTTCTGTGAGGCAACTTTTCCAGCCTAACCACGGCTCCGCACGGAGTCAAGTCCGCTCGGTGTGATCCAGGCTGCTCGTCAGGCGCTCCTCGTCCTACCTCGTTTCCCGCGCCCCGCCGAGCCTTGCGGCTCTGCGTCTCGGCTCCGGGTCGGTGTCCGTGTCGCTCTGACGTGGAATAAGTTACGCGGCGGAGAACACCACGTCAAATCCGCACTACACGCATGTGATTCCGCAGGTCAGAGGCTTGTCGGGCGGCGGAAAACGGGCACGGGCCACGCAATTGTGACCCGAGACACCAAGATCATTTTTCCGCGCGCAGCGCGCCGGCCGTGTTCCGCTTGCCGCGGCGCACGACGAGCCAGCGTCCGTGCAGGTAGTCGCTGTCGGCGGGGGTCCACTCGGGGTCGGCGATCTTCTGGTTGTTCACCGAGGCGCCGCCTTCGTGGACGGTGCGGCGGGCCGCGCCGCGGCTCTCCGACTGCCCGGTCGCGACCAGCTGGTCGACGATGGTGGGCGAGCTGCCCGGCTCGATCGTGGCGACCCGGCCGTCGACGGCGGTCTCACGCAGGGCGGCTCCGAGGGTCGGCTCGTCGAGGTCGCGCAGTTCGCCGCGACCGAACAGAGCCTGGCTGGCCAGCTGCACCGCCCTGGTGTTCTCCTCGCCGTGCACCAGCGTGGTCATCTCGGCGGCGAGCCTGCGCTGAGCCTCCCGCGCGTGCGGGCGTTCGGCGGTGGCCTGCTCGAGTTCGGCCAGTTCCTCCCGGTCGAGGAAGGTGAACCAGCGCAGGTACTTCACGACGTCCGCGTCGGCGGTGTTCACGAAGTACTGGTACCAGGCGTAGGGGCTGGTCATCTCCGGGTCGAGCCAGAGGCTGCCGCCGCCGGTGGACTTGCCGAACTTCTTGCCGTCGGCCGAGGTGACCAGGGGCACGGTCAGCGCGTGCACGGTCTCACCGTCCACACGGCGGTTGAGCTCGACGCCGGAGACGATGTTGCCCCACTGGTCGGAGCCGCCGACCTGCAGGCGGCAGTTGTGGCTGCGGCGCAACTGCAGGTAGTCGTTGGCCTGCAGCAGCATGTAGCTGAACTCGGTGTAGGAGATGCCGTCGCTCTCCAGCCTGCGCTTGACGGTGTCGCGCGCCAGCATGACGTTGATCGAGAAATGCTTGCCGATGTCGCGCAGGAAGTCGACCACGCTGAGCGGGCCGGTCCAGTCCATGTTGTTCACAATGATCGCGCCGGTCGGTGAGTCGTCGAGGTCGACGAAGCGCTCGAGCTGCGAGCGGATGCGCGCGGCCCATTCGGCGACGGTGTCGGTGGAGTTCATGGTGCGTTCGCCCACGTCGCGGGGATCGCCGATGAGCCCGGTGGCGCCGCCGGCGAGCACGATGGGCCGGTGGCCCGCGCGCTGGAAGCGCTTGAGCGCGAGCAGCGGCACGAGGTGCCCCGCGTGCAGGCTGGCCGCGGTGGGATCGAAGCCGGCATAGAGGGTCAGCGGTCCCTCGGCCAGGGCCGCGCGCAGGGCGTCGAGGTCGGTGGACTGCGCGATCAGTCCGCGCCAGGTCAGTTCATCGATGATGTCGCCGCTCACGCCGCTCTATCTTTCCGCACCGCTGTCCTGGGCCTATGCGCAGGTACCACCCCGCCCGGTGATCCGGCGCGGCCCGCCGTCCGGGTGCGGGGAAGCGGGTCGAGCCGCTCGGGGCGGGCGCGGCGGGGACTACGTCGCGGCCGGGCGACCCGCGCGCGGGCTGCGCCGGTAGGCCGACACCGCGGGCGAGGACGGCAGCCAGAACCGCCATGGCCGGTCGGCCGCGGTGCTGACGCCGACGCGAGGACCGGCAGCGATCTGGTCCGAGGAAAGCGGTGCGGCCAGTTCGAGGCGGATGCGGGAGTCGGGGTCGAACAGCGCGGTGCCGTAGTCGGACAGCCCGATGCCGAGGGCAGTGCCGAAGTTGCCCGGCCCGCGGGCGAGGTGGGCGTCGGCGCGGGCGGTGGGGCGGCGAGCGCGCACCACGTCGATGCCCTCGACGACCTCGCCCGCGCGCAGCAGCACGGCGCTCGCGGTCTCGTCGGGACCGGTGGTGACATTGGCGCAGAAGTGCATGCCGTAGCTCAGATACACGTACAGGTGGCCCGCTGGGCCGAACATCACGGCATTGCGCTCGGTGCGGCCTCGGCCGGAGTGCGAGGCCGGGTCGGGCCACGGCCCCGCCGGGTCGCCGCCGTAGGCCTCCACCTCCACCAGCCGGATGGCGACAGGCCCGGAGCGCAGGGTGGCGCCGAGCAGGCGGCGGGCGGCGGCGGGTGGTTCGACGACCAGTTCGTCGACGGCGAGGAGTTCTTCGGCTGACACGCGGCCATTGTGCGTGACGCGATGATCGTCGCTGGTCACGGCCGTTCGCCGCGCGGTCGGCGCCCGGGCATTGCGCGCGGGTGGTGTCGAGGCGCAGAATTCACCATATAGTGAATTCAACGCTTGATGAATTGAGGTCGCGTCATGACCCATCGTCCCGCCGCCCCGTCACCGCCTGCCGCGTCCGACTCGGCTGTCGAAGTGCGCGATCTGGTCGTGCGGCGCGGGAAACGCGATGTGCTGCACGGCATCTCGCTGACCGTCCCGCGCGGTTCCATCACCGGCCTGCTCGGTCCATCCGGCTGCGGGAAGACCACACTCATGCGCTGCGTCGTCGGCACCCAGCTGGTGCGCTCGGGATGGGTGCGGGTGCTCGGCCTGGACGCGGGGTCACGTGAGCTGCGCAGGCGGATCGGCTACGTGACCCAGGCGCCGAGCATCTACCCCGACATCTCCGTCCACGACAACGTGGCCTACTTCGGCGCGCTGTCCGGCTGTTCCCGCGACGACGTGGCGGAGGCGATCGAGGCAGTCGGGCTGCGCGAACACGCGAGGCAGCGTGGCGACGAACTGTCCGGCGGCCAGCGGACCAGGGCCTCGCTGGCGTGCGCGTTGGTGGCCGGGCCGGATCTGCTGGTGCTCGACGAGCCGACCGTCGGGCTGGACCCGGTGCTGCGCGTCGAACTGTGGAAGAGGTTCCGCGAACTCGCCGCCGCGGGCGCCACCCTGCTGGTCTCCAGCCATGTGATGGACGAGGCGGAATACTGCGACCGGCTGCTGCTCATGCGCGAGGGCAGACTCCTGGCCCAGCTGAGCCCGGACGAACTGCGCGCCCGGACGGGCGAGGACAACCTCGAACGCGCCTTTCTGACCCTCATCACGACAGGACCGAGGTCATGACCACCTGGCCCGCCCGCACCAGGCCCACCGTCACCCTGCGGCCCTATGCCGCCACCACCGCCCGCATCCTGCGGCAGTTGCGCAACGACCACCGCACGGTCGGGATGATCCTGGTGGTCCCGGCGGTGCTGATGTCGCTGCTGTATTTCATCTACGCCGAGGCGCCCGCCGATCCGCGCGGCCCCGCGCTGTTCGATCGGGTCGGCATCAGCATGCTCGGCATCCTGCCGTTCCTGGTAATGTTCCTGGTCACCGCGATCGCCATGCAGCGCGAGCGCAGTTCCGGCACGTTGGAGCGGTTGCTGACCACACCGCTGTCGAAACTGGACCTGATCGGCGGCTACGGCACGGCGTTCTCAGTGGCGGCGGCCGGGCAGGCGGTGGTCGCCTGTCTGGTGTCGTTCGGACTGCTCGATCTCCAGGCCGCGGGCAATCCCGGCTGGGTGGTGCTGATCGCGGTGGTCGACGCGATCTGCGGGGTGGCGCTCGGCCTGCTGGCGAGCGCCTTCGCGCGCACGGAGTTCCAGGCGGTGCAGTTCATGCCGCTGGTTGTCGGGCCGCAGATCTTCCTGTGCGGTCTGCTGGTCCCGCGTGACCAGTTGCCGCGCTGGCTCGAGATCATCAGCAACGTGCTGCCGCTGAGTTATGCCGTCGACGCGCTGGAACAGGTCTCCACCCATGCCGAGCCCACCGGACGGATGGCGCGGGATCTGTTGATCGTCGCGGCGTTCGCGATCGTCGCGCTGGTGCTCGGCGCGGCCACGCTACGGCGGCGCAGCGCGTGAGCGCCGCGGCGCCGGGGCGTCCAGGGCGGTCCGGCCGCAGGCGCGGAACGTCAGGGACCAGGGCGGCGATCCTCGCGGCGGCCCGCACACGCTTCGCCGCGCACGGTTTCGACAAGACCTCGATCCGGTCGGTCGCCGCCGACGCCGGTGTCGATCCCGCGCTCGTGCACCACTATTTCGGCACGAAGCAGCAGCTGTTCGCCGCGGCGGTGGAGCTGCCGGTCGATCCTGAGACGGTGCTGGCGCTGGTGGACGCGGCGCCGGTGGAACAACTCGGCGAGACGATCGTGCGCGCGGTCGCCACCGTGTGGGACTCCCCCGCAGGCCCCGCCGCCGTCGCCGTCCTGCGCAGCCTGCTGGCGGGCGCGGACCCGGCCCTGGTGCGTACCTTCGTTCTCGAGGTGGTGCTGGAGCGGATCAGGGTGCGCATCGCCACCGAGGCCGACGACGCGCGCGAGCGGGTGGCACTGGCCGCCTCGCAGATGATCGGGATCATCGTGGCCCGCAAGATCATCGGGGTGGAGCCGCTGGCCTCGATGCCGATCGAGGACCTGGTCGCCGCCGTGGGCCCGACGCTCCAGCGCTACTTCACCGGCGACATCGGCGCTCGGCCGGACTGAACCGGGCCGGGCGGGCAGTGCCGGCCGGGCGGCTCAGTTGTGCTGGGCGATCAACTTCTCGTGCTCGGCCTCGGACACGTCGCGGGCGTCGTCCACGAGCAGCACCGGGATGCCGTTCTCGATCGGGTAGGACCGGCGCAGGCGCGGGTTGTAGAGCACGTCGGCACCCGACTCGTCGGTGACGAGCAGCAGCGGGCCCTTGTCCTGGGGGCAGGCCAGCAGGTCGAGCAGGATGGGGTCCAAGGCGGTGCGCTCCGGCATGGTGGTGAACCTACCCGACCCCGATGCGCCTGCCCGACTCAGGAGGCCGCCTCGACGACCGGCCGACGGCGGAAGGAGATGTGCCGGTGGCCGAAGAAACTCGCCACCGCCACCGCCCCCATGATCACCACCGCCGAGCCCCGCGCCGGCAGGTGCAGCACCGTCACCGCCAGCGACAACAGCACCGTGTTCAGAGCCAGGCCGCCGGAGTTGACCGCGACGAAGGCGGCGAAGTCGCGCAGCGCCCGGCCGCGCACCCGGAACACCAGCGTGCGATGCAGGACGAAGGCCACCACCACGCTGATCGTGTAGGCCGCTGTGACCGCGGCCGCGGGCGCCCACGGCCGGTCCGGCAGCACGGTCAGCCAGGCGAGGGTGAGAGCGATTCCGAGCGCGGTGTTGAAGCCGCCGACCAGGACGAAGCCGACCTCCTGCCGACGCAGGAAGCGGCGGACCGAACCGGGCAGGCGGCCCGGTCGGGCGGCAGCACGCCGGGTGCGGAGGTGCCACCACTGCGCCATCCCGAGCCCGGCGAGCCCGGCGAGCATCGCGGCGATGCCGATCTTCCAGCCCGGCGGTCGCCAGGTCAGCACGAGTTCGGCGGCGTCGGCGCCTGCCGGGATCCGCACGGCGACGAAGCTCCTGGCGACCGTGGTGATCGGGATCGGCTCACCGTCGAGGGTGGCGCGGTAGCCGGGCCAGCCGAGCCGGGCGAAGACGACGAGACCACCGTCGGGTGAGTCGACGCGCAGCCTGCTGGTGGTGTCGGTCTCGTCGATCGATGCGGCGGTGACGTTCTCGGTGTGCGAGATGCGGCCGTTGCGGGTGGAGACCGGGCCCGCATCGCGTTCGAGGACGGCGATGTAGTCCTCGTGGCCGGAGACCGCGGTCCAGTGCCAGCCCTCGGGTGCCGGCTGGTCCGCCGCGTCGGGGAACAGGGCGCGTTGCAGGACCACCCGGTCGAGGTTCATCAGGTCGACCGGCGCGCGACCGGTATCCGGTTCGGGAGCGAACAGGCGGCGGTAGGCGTCGGGGCAGACGCTGCTGTCCCAGCGCATGCACAGCAGATCGCCGAAGTAGTAGTGGCCGGTGGGGGTGTAACCGTTGACGTAGGTGCGGTCCAGGGTGCGCGCGTAGTTGCCGAACACCAGTGAGCGGTAGGCGGCTGCGGGTTCGCGGTCGGCCTCGCCCAGCAGGCCGCGCTCGCCGAGCTGGATGGTGGTGCCGGGGAATTCGGGGAAGGCGGCTTTCGCGTCGTCCCGGTGGGCGGGCAGGTTCCAGGCCATCGGCGTCGGCTGGGCGGCGCGCACCTGGAGGTGGGCGATGGGGAACATGGCCGCGATGGTCATGGCGCAGGCCGCCGCGACGCCGCGCGTGCCCGCCAGGCGCACCACCGCCGCGAGCAGCGCCAGCACCGCGACGGCGGAGACGATGTGCCACGGCGTGCCGTGCGGATCGGCGGAGGCCGAGCGCAGCAGCAACACCAGCACCAGCACCGCCGCGCCGATCAGCCGGTGCCTCGGTGCGCGGAAGGCCCCGAAGCGGCTGAGCAGCACACAGACCAGCACGAGCAGGCCGACCGCGAGCATGGGCAGCACCCTGGCAGGCCAGCGCAGCGGGCCGATGGTGCCGGGACCGGCGATCCACAGCAGGGCGGCGGCCGAGAAGATGGCGACCGCGCTCAGTTCGCGCCACGACTGCCGCGCGCGGCCCCAGTCGACGAAAGCCAGTGCGGGGACGAGGAACCAGGCGATGTAGGTCGACGGCAGCGGCTGCACGTAACCCCACCAGGAGGTGTAGGCGGGCAGGGCGCTCGGCAGGCTCGCGTTCAGCGACTCCGACCAGGGCACGGTGAGGAACTGGTCGTTCACGACGGCAGAGACGCCGCGCCAGGTGACCTTCGCCGACAGCAGGCTGGGCAGGAAGGTGAGCAGTCCGGCCAGGCCCGCGCAGGCCGAAACCAGGGCCAGCCGCAGCACCGGCCACCACTGCCCTCGGTGCACGAGTTCGCCGACGGCGACGGCGACCAGCATGAGCACCGCCTCCACCGACGGGAAGATGTACTGGACGGTGATCGTCAGGTACAGGAACACGAACACCGGGATCGGGCCGGACTCGCCGCGGGTGTAGCGCACCGCCGAGGCCCAGGCGTGCAGCATCCACGCCGTGCCGGTCAACGCGGTCATCCAGCTCGCCTGATCGAAGAACAGGAAGAAGCCCGACAGCGGGAACGCCACGCCCGCCACCGCCGCCCACGCGGGTTGCGCCCGGTACACCAGACAGACGCGGTAGACGCCGAGCGCGGCGAGGATCGAGAACAGCAGTTTGACGACGGTGGCATAGAGCGCGATGTTGTCCACCGACGGCGCGATCAGGTCGACGAGCAATTGCGGCGGGTTGAAAAGTCCCGCGTCGTCCATCGTGTTGTTCCCGGCCATCCAATGTTCGGGCACCATCACCGGGAAGGTGCCCTCGCGCAGCGCGCGACCGAGGCCGACCCACAATGGCGAGTACTGGGATTCGGTGTCGTCGGTGAAATAGTGACGCGGATTGGCGAGCAGCACCGCCAGATATCCGCCGAGCACGCCCGCCGCGGTGGCCAGCGCCCAGCGCCTGACCACGCGCCGCTCGGTGCCCGCCGACGTCACCTGGGCGGATACGGTGGCGTCCGACTGGACACCCCCCTCTGCCGTGGGCGGGATCTGCCTCGTTCGCTCGCGCACCGCACTGTCCGTCACGGTTTCCACACATTACAGATCGCATGCCCCACCGGGTCGACTCCGACCGTTTTTCCCGAATTGCCGAATTTTGCTGGCACACAACTGTTTCCGATCGGCGCATTTCCCTCGGAAACCACCCGGCGAGTCGCGTCGAGAAATCGACGACCGCTGTTACAGTGACGCCCACCTGTGTGTCGTATACCGGTCCCGTATACGCGTTTCGCGAACCGTCGCGGCACCGGCCCACCATCGTCGAAAGCCGACCCGTCGATGCCGATTCCCACCGCACACCCCGCGCCGTCCGGGCACCCCTCGCCCGCCGCCGCCCGCACCGTCGAGCGTGCCGTGGCCACGCCCGCCGGACGGATCGAGGCCGAGCCGCGCCCCACGCGCGCCGGAGTCGAGCGCCCGCACACGATCTCGGTGGTCGTTCCCGTCTATCGCGGTGAGCGGACCATCGCCGCGCTGGTGGCGGAGTTGCGCCGGTTCACCGCGCTCAGCCGCACCCCGGGCGGGGTGCCCTACGTGATCGCCGAGATCGTGCTCGTGCACGACGACGGGCCGGATCGCTCCGATGTGGTGATACAGCGACTCCAGCGCGCGCACCCCGAGGTCCGTGTGATCTGGCTGAGCCGCAACTTCGGTCAGGACGCCGCGACCATCGCGGGCATGTCGGTGGCGGCGGGCGACTGGATCGTCACCATGGACGAGGACGGCCAGCACGATCCGGCCGGCATCGGCGCCTTCCTCGACACCGCGTTGAGCGAGCGCGCCGACCTGGTCTACTCCAAGCCGGTCAACACCCGCCCGCACGGCCTGCTACGCAATGTCACCTCGCGCGGGGCCAAACTCGTGCTCGCCACGCTCTTCGCCTTCCCTGCCTCCACCAGGTTCGAGAGCTACCGGCTCATCCGCGGCGACATCGGCAGGCAACTCGCCGAGGTGGCCTCCAACGGCGCCTATCTCGACGTGGCCCTGACCTGGGTGGTCGGGCGGGTGGCCCAGCAGCCGGTGACGCTGCGCGCCGAGGGCAGGCAGGAGTCCGGCTACAACTACCGGCGGTTGTTCTCGCTGTTCTGGAAGATGGTGCTGTGCAGCGGCACCCGCGGCCTGCGCGTGGTGAGCATGCTCGGGGTGACGCTGGCGCTGGCGGGTCTGGTGATGGCGGCCTGCGTGGTGTACAAGGTGCTGACCACCGAGCACTGGGCGCCCGAGGGCTGGGCCTCCATGATCGTGGTGCTGCTGCTCTGCTCGGGGGCGATCCTGTTCTCGCTCGGCATGATCGCCGAATATCTGGGCGTCGCCCTGCACATCCTCGTCGGCAAGCCGCTGTTCCTCACCGTGCGCACCCCGACGCCGCGGCACGGCGGCACGGGCGAACCGAACGCCGGAAGCGCGGCCGGTGAGCACTGAACGCATCCTCTTCAGCCGTCCGCATCGCGCCCGCAGAGAACTGGACAACCTGGCGACGGTGCTGGCCTCCGACCACAGCCACGGCGACGGCCCGTTCACCGCCTCGGCGACGGCCAAGATCGCCGCGATCTGCCGGACCCCGCACGTGCTGCTGACCACCTCGTGCACCTCGGCACTGGAGATGGCCGGGCTGCTGCTGGAACTCGGGCCCGACGACGAGGTGATCGTCCCCAGCTATGCCTTCACCTCCACCGCCACAGCCATGGCGCTGCGCGGCTGCACCTGCGTGTTCGCCGACATCGACCCGGCCACCGGCAACATCGATCCGGCGTCGGTGGCCGCGGCCGTCGGCCCGCGCACCAAGGCTGTGGTGGTCATCCACTACGGGGGCGTGGCCGCGGACATGGCCGGGCTGACGGAACTGGCGGCCGCGCACGGCATCGCCGTCGTGGAGGACAACGCGCACGGCTTCGGCGGCCGCTGGCGCGGGCGGATGCTCGGCACCCTCGGCACGATCGGCACGCTCAGCTTCCACGACACCAAGAACCTGCACTGCGGCGAGGGCGGGGCGCTGCTGCTCACCGACGAGATCCTCATGGCGCGCGCGGAGATCATCCGGGAGAAGGGCACCGACCGGGCCCGCTTCCTGCGCGGGACGGTCGACAAGTACTCCTGGCAGGACATCGGTTCGAGCTATCTGCCCAGCGAGCTCAACGCCGCCGTGCTCGACGCCCAGCTCGACGAGTTCGACCTCATCCAGGCCCGCAGGCACCGGGTGTGGAACGCCTACGCGGGCGGCCTGCGGGACTGGGCCGCGCGCAACGACATCCGGTTGATGACGGTGCCGCCGGAACGCGAGCACACCGCGCACCTGTTCTACCTGCGCACCCCCACCGAGCGGCATCGCGACGACCTGATCGCCCATCTGGCCGCGCGCGGGGTGTCCGCGCCGTTCCACTACGTGCCGCTGGACTCCAGTCCGGCCGGGCTCAAACTCGGCCGCACCCCGCGCCCCTGCGTGCACACCGCGGAATTCTCGGCGACACTGGTGCGCCTGCCGTTGTGGCCGGGACTCGGCGACGAACAGGTCGAGCGGGTGCTCGCCGCCGTCACCGGGTTCCGCGTCTGAATCCCCTCGCATCGGTCACCGCCGACGTCGCGTCCGGCCGGATCGGATTTCCCCCCCCCGGGCCCAAACGGACGCCCCCCGGGCGCGT
>NZ_JARWRU010000623.1 GCF_029867845.1 Nocardia farcinica
CTGCCGAGGAGGTCGGCGCGGCGGGCGCCGAGGGCTCGGTCTGCTCCGGCGCCGAAGCCGACGACGCCCGCGTGCCCCGGCGTGACCGCTCGTCGAACCGGCGCGCGAACCGCCGGGCGGGTTCCTCGACGAGGGCGTAGCTCGCGGCGGCGACAGGCAGGGTCAAGGCGACGGTGAGCAGCAGCACCCAGGCGAAATTCCCGGAGAACGGCAGGATTCCGAAAACGGGGAACACGATCGACAGCACCACCAGATGCCAGAGGAAGATGCCGTAGCTCCAGCGGCCGATGGTCGCGCCCAGCGGCGACTCCAGCCAGCGGTGGTTCGCGGCGCCGAGGACCAGCGGAGCGATCAGGCCGAAGCCGATGAGCGCGCCCAGCGCCGTCTTCAGCACGTACTGCCACGGTTCGGCGCGGGTGAGACCGGCGGGACCGGCCAGGTCGGTGGCCGAGAGCAGGAAGGCCGCCAGCGCGAGCGGCCACATGACGAAGCGGTCGCCACCCAGCCGCCACAGCTGACCGCGCCAGCCGCGGGTCCCGGCGTGCTCCGGCTCCTCCACCAGTTCGGCCAGCAGCATGCCGCCGGCGAACCAGGGCAGGTAGCCGGGCAGCCAGTTGTCGGCGTGGATGGCCTCGGGCGTCGGCACCGGCAGCAGATTCCAGCCGAGGCACAGCGCCCCGAGCCCGATCACCGCGGGCACCCGCCATCGGGCGGCCGGACCACGCAACCGCACCATCGCGAACGCCAGCACCGGAAGCACGAGATAGAAGGCCACCTCGACGGCGAGGCTCCACATCTGGGTCAGCCCGTCGGTCAGCGTCAGCGGCACGTAGATCTGCAACAGCGCCAGGTTCGACACCCACACCCGCACGCCCGCGGTGTGTGCGGCGGCGGGCAGCAACAGCAGCGCCGCGCACACCACCGCCCAATAGGCGGGCAGGATGCGCGCGGCCCGGTGCCGCAGGTAGTGGCCGACGCCGGGGGCGTCGCCGTGCCCGCGGGCGGCCGCCGCGTGCGGACGCCACAGCAGGTAGCCGGAGAGCACGAAGAACACCGCGACCGCCATGTCGAACCGTCCCCAGATCCGGCCGATGACCGGCGTGTTGGCAGCTCCGGTCTGGAAGGCGACGTGGGTGAGGACCACACCGAGCGCCGCGAGACCGCGCATTCCCTCCAGTGC
>NZ_JARWRU010000624.1 GCF_029867845.1 Nocardia farcinica
GGCCCGGCCGGGCCAGCATCTGCGGCCATTGCGAGGGTGGCCCCCCGGGGCAGTTCGCGATGTCGGCGGTGCGCACACTCGGGTCGGTGGCACAGGGCAGGTTGCGCGCGCCACGGGCGACCCGGCTGTCGGTCTGCGGGAGTTTGCAGTACGCATCCGCGGGCGCCGGCGCGTAGCCGGTCTCGCTCGGATCGCGGCGCTGTGTCTCCTGATAGCCCTCGGTGCAGGTCATCGGATTGCCGGTGTTCAGCAGTTTCACGTCCAGAGGGCCCTGACCGGACAGCCGGTCGCCGGGATCCTGGAACCCACGGTGCATGTAGTTGACGGCCGAGGACAGCGCCGGGTAGACCACCAGCAGATGCCGTAGCCCGGGTGCGTTGACGCGCAGCACCTCACCGGACGTCTGCAGGTTCATCAACAGCAGCGGCAGGGTCGGCGTGATCTGCTGCAGGGTGCCGGTCGCGCTGTCGAAGAAACGCGGCCCGTCGGTGACGACCGCACGCAACTGCTCGTCGTTCATGACCAGCTGATCGGTGAAGGACGCGAGATCGGTTGCGGCCGACTGGATCGCCGGGCCGGAGTCGCTCAGCGCCTGAAGTACCGGCTCGACAGTGGTGACCAGTGCGACGGTCTCCCCCAGGTGGCTGCGGGCGTTCTGCACGAGGGCGGCCGAGGCGGCGAGCGCGCGGTTGAGGGCGTCGCCGGTCCCGCCGAGAGCGGCCGACGTCTCGTCGACGGTGGTCCGCAGCGAATCGGTGGGTACGGTCTGCAGCAGCGAATTGATCTCGGCGACAACGGTGGCCGTCGGGATGGGCACCCGGGTCCGGTCCGGGCCCAGCGTGTCGCCGTCGGCGAGGAACGGCTCCGTGCTCGTCCTCGGGACGAGGTCGACGTACTGTTCGCCCACCGCGGAGACGCTGCGCAGGATCGCGTCGGAGTCCGCGGGCACACGATGGTCCGAGCCGATTTGGAGTTCGGCCACCGCACCCGAGGGCCCGAGCGAGAGTCCGTTCACCACTCCGATGTCGACGCCGCGGTAGGTGACCAGCGCGTTGACGTAGAGTCCCGCCGCGTCGGCGAACTCCGCGCGCACGGTATAGGTGCCGATCTGGGTGTATCGCTGCACCCCGGCGTACTTCACCGCGCTGAACGCGACGGCGAGCACAGCGACCACCGCGAAGATCGACAGCTGAACGCGGATCGTGGTCGACAGCATCAGTTCGGGCTCCCGTCGTGCGCCGGTGCGGGGGTGAGCGGAGCAACGAGTGGATCGACGGCGTGGCGGAGCGGGAGAATGCCCGGGATGCTGGGCAGGACCTTGCCGGTGATCGCCTGCGGGCTCACATCGAGTGTCAGGAAGAGGTTGAGGTAGTCGCCGAGAACACCGCGGTCGGTGGTCATCACGGGGAACGGGATCGTCAGGGCGATCTTCAGGGCTTCCGGGAGGTCGGCTCCGGCGGCCGCGAGCTGATTCAGGACCGGGGCGAGCTGAGCCAGGTCGTCCTTCAGGTCCGCCTTGCCCGAGTTGAGCACCTCGGTCGCCATGTCGCCGAATCGCCCGACCGCGGTGAGCATCTCGGTCAGCCGCTGCTGCTGCTGATCGAGGACGTCCAGCGCCGGCTGGATCGCGACGATGCCGCGGTCGATGGTCGCCGACTGCCGGGCGAGTTCGTCGCCGAGCCTGCTCATGCTGTCGATGGCGCGGACGATGTCATCGCGTTGTCCATCGAGTCCGGCGACGAATTGCCCGAGGTCGCCGATCAAGCCTCGCAGGGATTGCTCGCGGCCCCCGAGCACCAGGTTGACCTCGTCGGTGATGGTCTGCAGTTGCTCGAGGCCTGCCCCGTTGAGGACCAGCGACAGCGCCGACAGCACCTCTTCGACCGAGGCGTACTGGCTGGTGCGCTCGCGCGGGATAACGCTGCCTGCGACGAGCCGGCCGATCGGTTCCTCGTCCGGCGGGACCGCGAGTTCGATGTACTGAGCACCCAGGACGCTGGTCTGAGCCAGGCGGGCCGCCACATTGGCGGGAAGTTCGGCCTCCGAGTCCAGCGTGAGCGTGACCCGGGCGTGCCAGCCGTCGTTCTCGATCCGGTCGATGTTGCCGACGGTGACATTGCCCGCCTTGACCGGGGAGTTGCCCACCAGATTCTGGGCGTCGGCCAGCTCCACCACGACGGGGTATCCCTCGCCGGT
Source organism: Nocardia farcinica (assembly GCF_029867845.1). Lineage (GTDB taxonomy): Bacteria > Actinomycetota > Actinomycetes > Mycobacteriales > Mycobacteriaceae > Nocardia > Nocardia farcinica_A. The sequence goes on from NZ_JARWRU010000624.1 coordinate 2,197, forward strand.
GCCATTGCCCGGCAGCGGGATCGAATTGATTCCGTCGAACGTGCAGCCCGATGCGCAGATGATCACAGCCCCGGCCGCGACGGTCGTGACGGTGCGGATGCCTGGTCTCATCGGTGCCCTCCAGGGGTGAAGATGTCCTGCAGGCCGGGGATCATGATGCCCTGCGCGGCCGGGGTCGGTGCCGGCCCTTGGGGAGCGGGCAGTGCCGCCGCGGCGAGCTGACCTGCCAGGGCCTCGGTGGCGCGAGCGCATTCGCCGGTGGGTGCGTCGACGGTGGTGAGCAGCGCGCAGATGAGTGACTGCGGATCGATCGCGTCCGGTATGGCCAACGCACCGGTCAGCGAGTTCGAGTCGGGGTCGTAGATGTTGTAGAAATCCGACAGTGCGGTCGGTCCGGCGTGCAGGATCTGGGCCAGGGTGTCGATGCGGTCGACGAGCAGCCGGGTGAGCCGCGCCGCGTCCGCTGTGTTCGTGCTCAACGCATCACGGTTCTCGTCCAGGAAGGCGGTTACGGTGGCGAAGGTCTGCTGCATGCTGACCAGCAGGGCGTCGAGTTCGGTTCGGTTGCCGCTGAGCATATTCGAGACCGAGGCCAGTTCGGTGGCGAAGCGGCGAACTTGATCGTCGACGGCGGCGACGGCCGTCGTGACGGTCTGCAGATTGTCGACGGTGGCGAACAGGTCGGCACCGCCGGCGTCCAGGGTGCGCGCGGCGTCGGAGAGATTCGTCAGTGCCGTGTTCAGCGCCTGGCCGTTGCCGCCCACTGTGACCGCGGTGGCGTCGAGGAAGGAGTTGAGTGCGCCCGCCTCCTCGGCGCCGCCGGGTCCGATCTCGCGGCTCAACTCGACGAGCTGGTTCTTCGTCTCGTCGAATTCGATCGGCGCGGCGGTGCGCTCCATCGGGATGGTGGCGCCGTCCGACAGACGCGGGCCGCCGGTGTAGGCGGGCACCAGCTGGATGTATCGCCCGGTGACGAGCGTGGGTGCCACGATCACCGCGCGGGCGTCGGCGGGTACCGGGTGTGTGC
>NZ_JARWRU010000625.1 GCF_029867845.1 Nocardia farcinica
CCCGCCCCCCCGGGGGGGGGGGGGGCGGGGGGGGGCGGGGGGGGGGCGGGGGGGGCCGGCGCGGCCCGCCGCCGCGCGACTCCGGCCAGCCGTCGCCGCGCGTCCAGTCCCGTTCCAGCCCGTCGTCACCGCCGCGGCGGCGCAGACCGGGCGCGTGCGCGGGTTCGAGCCTGCGCCAGTCGATGAGGTGGGCGGGAATCTCCTGCAGGAACCGCGATTCCGGGTTCGACACCGGCTGCCCCCAGCCCGAGCGCACCATCGCGCGGGTCAGATAGAGCCGCTGCCTGGCCCGGGTGATGCCGACATAGGCCAGGCGACGTTCCTCCGCCAGTTCGGTCGGGTCACCCAGGGCGCGCATGTGCGGGAACTGCCCGTCCTCCCAGCCGGTCACGAACACGACCGGGAACTCCAGGCCCTTGGCGGTGTGCAGGGTCATCATGGTGACCACGCCGGACCCCTCGTCGGGGATCTGGTCGGCGTCGGCGACCAGCGACACCCGTTCCAGGAAGGCCGCCAGCGAACCGGGCTCGGGCTCGCCCTCCCCCTGCTCGGGCAGCAGCCCCTCCTCCCGGGCCGCCGTGGCGGCGTCGAAGGCGCTCGCACTGAATTCGCGTGCCACGCTGACCAGTTCGTTCAGGTTGTCCAGCCGCGCGCCGTCCTGCGGGTCGTCCGAGGCCTCCAGTTCGGCGCGATAGCCGGTGCGGTCGAGCACCGCCTCCACGACCGCGCCGACATCGGGGAAGTCGGCGTCCGCCTGCTCACCGGCGGCCTTGATCTCGTCGAGCAGGTCGAGGAAGCCGGCGATGGCCCGCTGCGCGCGGGTGTTCAGCAGGGCCACCTTGCCCTCGGCGGCGTCGCGCAGCGCCGCGGTGAAGCCGATGCCGCGCTGTTCGGCGTGCACGGCCACGCAGGCCTCGGCCCGGTCGCCGATGCCGCGGCGCGGGGTGTTGAGGATGCGCCGCATGCTGACCGCGTCGTCGGGGTTCTCCAGCACGCGCAGGTAGGCCACGATGTCGCGGACCTCCTTGCGCTCGTAGAAGCGCACCCCGCCGACCAGCTTGTAGGGCAGGCCGAGCCGGATGAAGGTCTCCTCCAGCGCCCTGGAGTTGTTGTTGGTGCGGTAGAAGACCGCCACGTCGTTGTAGTTCGCCTCGCCCGCGTCGACCAGCCGGTCGATCTCGCGGGCCACGAAGGCGGCCTCGTCGTGCTCGTTGTCGGCGACGTAGCCGACGATCGGCTCGCCGTCGCCGGAGTCGGTCCACAGCCGCTTCTCCCGCCTGCCCTGGTTGCGGGTGATGACCGCGTTGGCGGCGGAGAGGATGTTCTGCGTGGAGCGGTAGTTCTGCTCCAACAGGATGGTCTCCGCGTCCGGGAAGTCGCGCTCGAATTCCTCGATGTTGCGGATGGTTGCGCCGCGGAAGGCGTAGATCGACTGGTCGGCGTCGCCGACCACGCACAGCTCGCTCGGCGGCACCGCGGGCTCGCCCGCCCCCTCCCCGCCGCCGGACAACCCGACCAGCTCCCTGATCAGCACGTACTGCGCGTGGTTGGTGTCCTGGTACTCGTCGACCAGCACGTGCCGGAAGCGGCGGCGGTAGTACTCGGCGACCTGCGGGTGGTTCTGCAACAGGGCGACGGTCTCGCCGATCAGGTCGTCGAAGTCCATCGCGTTGGCCCCGCGCAACCTGGCCTGGTACTCGGCGTAGACGCGGGCGACCACGGCGGGCAGCTCGGTCTCGCCACCGGTGGCGGCGTCGGCGGCCGCCTGCTCGGGGTCGATCAGCTCGTTCTTGAGGTTGGAGATGGCGGTGGCCAGCAGCCGCGCGGAGTACTTCTTGGCGTCGAGGTCGAGATCGCGGCAGATCATGGTGAGCAGGCGGCGCGAGTCGTCGGCGTCGTAGATGGAGAAGTTCGAGTTCAGGCCGGGCAGCAGGGCGGCCTGGGTGCGCAGGATGCGCACACAGCTGGAGTGGAAGGTCGACACCCACATGGTGGCCGCGCGCGGACCGACCAGGCCGGTGACCCGCTCACGCATCTCGGCGGCGGCCTTGTTGGTGAACGTGATGGCCAGGATCTGGCCGGGCGAGACGTCGCGGGCGGCCAGCAGGTAGGCGATGCGACGGGTGAGCACGGCGGTCTTGCCCGAGCCGGCGCCCGCCACGATGAGCAGCGGCGCTCCCGCGTGCACGACGGCCGCGCGCTGCTGCGGGTTGAGCCCGTCGAGCAACCGCTCGACCTGTTCGGCGCGCTGCCGCTCGCGTTCGGCCCGGCGGCGGGCCTGCTCGTCGGACTGCTCAGGCCCGGCCGCCTGCCGCCGATCGATCCCGGTTCCCTGCCCGCCGTCGCGTCCCGGCCCGTCCTGCCCGGCGCGCGCCTCGGCATTCCTGCGGGCCTCGTCGGCCCGTTGCTGGGCGCGTTCGGCCAGCGTGCGACGGGTGGAGTCGGGTTGGGGAGCGCCCGCGCGGGGTGCTGTCGTCTGGGGTGCCGCCGTCGTGTCCATTGCCCGTCCACGCTACCGGCGGCCGCCGACAGGCGCGACGCCCCGCCCCCGTTACGGACGTTGCTTTCGCATATTTGAAAATAGGAACGTTTTGCATTGTTCGGGACCCGTGGCAGACTGGCCGACGCGCGTCGGTTCGGCCAGGACGCGTCCGTGCTGACGGTTCGTCGGCGACCGGTATCCCGCATCCGGTGGCTGAGCGCGTACTGCTGGGGGGACTATGGAACCCGCCAGGTCTGTTTCACGGTGAAGGAACGGTCGGTAACGCGCGACGCGCGCGTGCCGATCCACGTTCTGACACGAGGAGATGATTATGAGCACCCCTGCCACGACCGCCGGGTCGGATGCGGCACAGCCCGCCGTGTCGGATGCGACGCAGCCCGCGGTGTCGGAGGCGGCCCAGCCCGCCGGGTCCGAAGCCGTGCAGTCCTCCGGCCAGGACGCGAAGACCGCCGTGTCCGACTCGTCGCTGCCGCAGTCCGAGGCGGAGATCGACAAGCTCCGCAAGGAGATCGACAAGCTCGACGCGGAGATCCTCGCCGCCATCAAGCGCCGCACCGAGATCTCCCGCCTGATCGGCCGCACCCGGATGGCCTCCGGCGGCCCGCGCCTGGTCCACAGCCGTGAGATGAAGGTGCTTGAGCGCTTCAGCGAGCTGGGTCAGGAGGGTCACACCCTCGCCATGCTGTTGCTCCGCCTGGGCCGAGGCCGGCTCGGCAGGTAGCCCCCCGAACGCCCGAGGGGGGGGGGGGGGGGGGGG
>NZ_JARWRU010000626.1 GCF_029867845.1 Nocardia farcinica
TTCGTCTGGGCTCGGCCGGCGATCCGGTCAGTGGCCCGGCGCCGGGGCGGGCGCCTCCGCCGGAGCCTGCTCACCCTCGGCGGGGGCCTGCTCACCCTCGGCCGGAGCGGGCGTGCCGCCGGGCAGCGCCCCACCGGTGCCCTTGAGCATCGGCGAGTCCAGCTTGGCGACCTTCCACTTGCCGTCCTCGTTCTTCAGGTCGGCGATCACCACGATGTACTGGCGATCCGGGTTGGGCTGGGTGAAGTTGGTGCGGAACTGCGTCATGGTGACCAGGACGCTGGCCTGCTCGGTGTCGCCGTTCTGGAAGCCGCACTGCACGTCGTCGACCCAGGACTTCACCTGCGCCTGAACCATCGCCTCCGACAGCGCCTCACCCGCCTCGCCGAACTCGTCACGGAACTCGCCGGTGGCGTTCTCCTTCACCCGGGTGAAGTAGCCCTCCAGGTCGTTGGCGTAGTCGTACTCGGAGACGATGCGGCCGAAATCGCAGGCCGCGCGGGTGGCGTCGTCGACGGCGGCCAGCTCGGCGCCGCGGCGGTCGGCCTGGAGGTAGAACACGACAGCGGCGGTCGCGGCGGCCACCACGAGGATGCCGGCCGCGAAGGCGGCGATCATCGGGGTCAGGCCCGCGTTGCCACCGTTCTTGTCACCACCGTTCTTGTCACCGCTCCTGGTGTCGGTGTCACCGCTGTTCGTGTCACCGCCCCCGGCGGAGGCGGGCTTCGCGGTCGACACCTTCTTCGTGTCGGCGGTGTCCTCGGTCGACGCGGCCTTCTTCACCACGACCGTCTCCGCGTCGGCATCGGCGGACGTCTTCTTCACGGTCTCCTCCGCGCCGGAGCCCGCCCTGTCGGCCGCGCCGGTGGCATCACCCGAGGTGGGCTTGTCGTCGGTGTTGTCGGCGTTGTCGGTGGCCATCGATGGATACCTGCACTTTCCCGGCGCGTGCGCGCGCCGATCGGGTGGCCGGTCGCACGAGGAGAGCTTCCGTGCCGGTTCTCTCGGCGAGTATGCCGGGCCGTGGCGAACATCCACGGCCCGGGTCGCTCACTTGATCGGCGGAAGGGTCCGCGCGTTGGGATAGACCCCCGGCGGCATCTGCGCGCCGTTGTTGGGCACATCCGGCCGAGGCGCGTTGGCCGCGCCGCGGATCTGCTGTCCCGGAGGCGGATTCACGCAGTAGTTCCACTTCGGGATGGCACCGTCCTGCACCACCTCGTTGCGGTAGACCGGGGTGTCGTAGGTGCAGAACGGGCGCGGCCAGATGTCGATCATGGCGCGGAACTCCCCGTTCACCGCGGGCACGCCGAGCGCCTCGACACCGGCGGCCAGCGACGGGAACAGCGCCCGCAGCGCGGGCAGGCGCAGCTGCGCCGCCTTGGTGATGGCCACGAAGTTGGTGACCAGGCTGGTCATCGGGTCGGTGGTGGTGTCGAGCACCGCGCCGAGACGGGCCAGCTGCGCGGGCGCCTGGTCGAGGATGCTCTGCACCTCGGCGTTGGCGTTGTTGAACTGCTCGAACAGGGTGCCGGAGTTGGCGGTCAGGATCGCCAGGTCCGGCTGCGCCTGCGAGGTGGTCGCGGCGATGGTTCGCAGGTTGGCGATCAGGTTGGTCGTCTGCGGCAGCAGCGAATCCAGGCCGGCGGTGACCAGCGAGATGCCGTTGATCAGGCCGCGCAGCTGGTCCGGGCCGCCGCTGAGCGCGACGTCCAGCTCGTTGAGGATCACGCTGAACTTGTCGGGATCGATCTGGGAGATCAGCGCGCTGGAGTTGTCCAGCACCGACCAGACCGGCGTCGGCGTCTTGACCCGCTCGGCGTCGAACTCGATCACCGCGCCGTCACCGAGGTAGGGGCCCTCCTCGGTGTTCGGGCGGAAGTCGATGTACTGCTCGCCCGCGCCCGACAGCGCCTGCACCGCCACCGTGGTGTCGACCGGGATGCGGTAGTCGCTGTCGATGGTGGCCACCGCCGCGATGGACTGGCCGCGGTCGATCAGATCGATGGAATCGACCTTGCCGACGCGGAATCCGCGCAGCGTCACGTCGTTGCCCGGCTGTAGGCCGCCGGAACGGTCCAACTGCACCGTCACCTTGTACTCCGAGCGCAGCGGGTTGATCCGCATGACCGCCACCGCGAGATAGCTCGCGCCGATCACCAGCACCAGCAGCAGGCCGAGGCCCGAGAGCCATTGCTTGCGCGACAGTTTCATCGCTCGCCCCCTTGCACCCGGTTCTGCACCAGTTGCAGCACCTGGAGCATGCTGCCGGTGAAGTCGGCGACGTCGTTGAGATCCCACAGGCCCGCGTAGGCGGGGTCGGTCAGCGCCGAGACGTCCAGGTTGGTCGCGGTGGCGTAGACCGAGAAGCTGCGGCCGCGGAAGGTGGCGTCGACCTTCGGGCGGATCTCGTGCATGCGGTCGAGCATGACCTCGAACTCGCTGCCGGTGGCCGCCAGCGCGTTCATCAGCTCGTGGGTGCTGTTCAGCAGGTTCTGCAACTGCTCACCGGAGGTCACCGAGTAGTCGCCGATGGCCGCCGACGCGGTGGACAGCTTGGTGAGCAGTTCGCCGATGGCCTGGTTGTTCTCGGCGATGGCGCCGATCATCTGCGGCAGCGTGTCGGCCACCTCGCCGAGCTCGGCCCGCCTGGCCTCCAGGGTGTCGGCCAGGGTGTGGAACTGCTCGAGCGTGGCGTCCACCCGCGCGGAGTTCTCGTTGAGGCTGCCGACCACGCCGGTCAGCTCGGTGAGCAGATGCGCGAGCTGGTCGCCGCGCCCGCCCACGATGGAGTCCAGCTCCGAGCCGATCTTCGACAGCGCCGCCACACCGCCGCCGTTGAACAGCAGCGAGACCGAGATCAGCAGCTGCTCGACGGTGGCGCCGGCGGAGGTCTGCTCCAGCGACAGGGTGTCGCCGTCCTTCAGCATGGGCGTGCCAGGCTCGGCGACCGGCTTGGACACCGCGACGAACACGTCGCCGAGCGGGGTGGCCTGGCGTAGTTCGGCGGTGCTGCCCTCGGGCAGCTCGATGTCGCTGTCGATGGTCAGATCGACCACGGCCTGGAAGTTCTTGGTCCTGATGTCGGTGACCACGCCGACATCGGAACCGCCGATCTTCACCTTGGCCTGGTCGGGCAGGTTCAACGCGTTGTCGAAGACCGCGTGCAAGGTGTAGGTGTCACCGGACTGGCCCGGCTTGGGCAGCGGCAGATCCTCCACCGTGAGTCCGCACCCCGCGGTCGTGGTGACGGCGGCGACAGCGGCCAGGGCGACCAGCGCCCTGCGTCCCTTGTTGCTCATTCGGTTCGTCATTTCGTCAGTCCGAGCAGTGCGGCGGTCAGGCCGTAATCCGGGCCCATGTCCTGCACATTGCCGGTGCGGCAGCCGTCCTCGCGCATCTGCAGGCGCTCGCAGAACAGGCTGACGATCTCACCGTTGAGGAAGGTGCCGATCGCCGCGTTCAGGCGCACCCACTGGTGCTCGCGGCTGACGATGCGGTCGATGTTCTGCAGCGCCAGCGGGGCCACGTCGACGACCTCGGTCACGCCGTAGGCGTTGTCGCGCAACTGCTGGGTGACGTTGGTCAGGCCGGTCAGGGCGCCCTGCAACTCGTCCTGGTAGTCGCCGAGCGTGGTGGAGGTGTTGGCCAGGAAGGCGTTGAGCTGGTCCAGCGTCGCCTGCAGGCCGGGGGCCTGGTCGGCGAGCAGACCGGTCATCTGGGTGACCCGGTTGCTGAAATCGCGCACCGACTGGTCGTTCTCGGCCAGCATCGTGGTCAGCTCGTTGAGCCGGACGATGATGTTGGAAATGGCGTCCTTGTTGTCCACGCCGACCTTCAGCGCGCCCGACAGCGCGTTGAGGGTGTCGCGGATCCTGGCGCCGTTGCCGTCGAGCATCGGGTAGAGCACCCGGCCCGACAGCGGCCCGATGCCCTCCGAGCCCGGCTCCGGCGACAGCGCGGCGGCGAACTCGTCGATGGTCTTGATCAGGGTGTCCAGCTCGACCGGGGTGCGGGTGCGCGCAAGCGGCAGATGCGAGCCGTCGGGCAGTTCCTCGCCCTCGGTGTAGACCGGGGTCAGCTCGATGTGCCGGTCGGTCACGATCGAGGGCGAGATGATCGCGGCCTCGACATCGTCGGGGATGCGCACGTCGGAGTCGATCGACATGTGCACCTCGACGAGCGTGCCCTTGGGCACGATCTTGTCCACGGTGCCGACCTGGAGGCCGAGCACCGTGACCGGGTTGCCGACGAAGATGCCCGCGATGTTCTCGAAGTCGGCGGTGATGCGGGTGTCGGCCGACGGATTCACCGCGTCCGGCAGCAGCGAGCAGCTGCCGAGAGCGAGCGCGGCGACACCGATCACCGCACTCCTGGCCGCGGTGCGCAGCCTGGCGCGCGCCGAAGCCCTTGTGGCGGATTTCATCACTGGCACCCCTCGATGACTTGGACGAAGCACAACCAGTTGTCCGGGAACAGCCACGGCACCGCGACCACACCGTACGGGCCGGAACCGCCCCACGAGTTGGCCAGGTAGCGCACCGACGGCGGCATGATGGACAGCATCCGGTCCAGGTTGTCCTTGTTCTTCTGCAGACCCTCGGCCATGGTGTTGAGCTGGGCGATGGTCGGGCCGAGCTGGTCGTTGTTCTGCGCGCCGATCTCCTCGAGCTGGCGCGTGAGCGTGGCGATGTTGTCAAGCAGCTGACGAAGCAGGTCCTGGCGTTCCATCACCCGGTTGGCGATGGCCTCGCCCTGGGTGATCACCAGCAGCACGCTGTTGCGGTTCTCGGCCAGGATCTCGGTGACCCGGTCCAGGTCCTTGAGCAGCTGGTCGACCTGTTCGCGGCGGGTGTCGATGGTCTTGGCCAGCGCGCCGACGCTGTCGAGCGCCTGCGCGGTCAGCGCCGGGGTGTCGCCGAACTGCTGGTTGAGCACGTTGAGCGACTCGGCCAGCTGCTCGGTGTCCAGCGCCTCGAACTTCGGCGTGCCGATCTGCACCACATCGGCCAGGTCGTAGGGGACCGAGGTGTTCGACACCGGGATGCGGTTGCCGGGCAGGCCGGAACCGTCGCCGGGGTTCAGGTCGACGTAGCGGGCGCCGAGCAGGGTGGCCATCTTGATCGAGGCGGCGGCGTCCGGGCCGAGGTCGAGGCTCTTGTCGACGTTGAGCGTCAGCAGGACGTGGTCGCCCTCGATCTTCGCGTCGGCCACCGTGCCAACCGCGACGCCTGCCGCGTTCACCCTGTCGCCGACCTTGATGCCCGCGGCCTGCACGAACTCGGCGTGGATCTCCTGCTGGCCGATGCCGAGCAGCCGGTACACGCTCGCCACCGCGAGCAGGATCACCACGACGACGGCACCGATGATGCCGAGCCAGAAGTGCCGATTGCCGTCGAAGCGGCGTTTCATCTTCGCGATCATGGTCCACACACCGCCGAATGGGAGTTGCCGCCGATCTGGGAGAACAGACCGCGCGGGAAGAGCACGCCGTACAGGGACAGGTCGAGGCCGCACAGGTACGCGTTGGCGTAGGCGCCCTCGGAGGTGTGCCTGCCCGCCGCGGCGAGGATGCTCGGCACGTCCACCGCCGCCTGGTCCAGCTTGGCGCCGTTGTAGAGCAGCATGTTCAACGCCGCGGTGGTCGAGTTCTGCGCCAGCGACAGACCGGGCTGGATGCGGTCGACCATGGCGACCAGGTCGGTGGTCGCCGCGGTGATCGTCTCGGTTGAGCCGAGCAGCGACTGGCCCTGCTCGTAGAGGCCGCCGATCAGCGCTCTGGTCTGGGTCACCAGGGTCTCCAGTTCCTCGCCCCGGTTGGCCAGGCCCGCCATCACGCCGGACAGGTTGGCGATGACGTCGGACAGGATCGCGTCGCGGCGCTGGAAATCGGTCGCCAGCTGCGCGGCCTGCACGATGAACGAGCTCAGCGACACACCGTCGCCCTGCAACGCCAGGATGAAGGTCTCCGACAGCCGGTTCACCTGCTCGGGCTGCAACACCTGGAACAGCGGCTGGAAGCCGTTGAGCAGACCGGAGATGTCGAACGACGGCTCGGTGCGGTCCACCGGGATGGTGCCCTTGTCCGGCAGCGGCTGCGGCGAGGTCGCCTCGCCGGGCTCGAGCGCGACATAGCGCTGGCCGATCAGGTTCTGGTAGCGCACCAGCGCCTTGGTGTCGTCGTAGATGGTCTGGTCGCGCTGGACGATGAAGGTGACCTCGGCGACGGCCTCGTTCGCCTCGTCACGCACCAGCTCGATCTCCTCGACCTTGCCCACGCGCACACCGGCCATGCGGACGTCGTCGCCCTCGCGCAGGCCGAGCACGTCGGTGAAGACCGCCGTGTAGCTGTTGGTGCTGCCGGCAACCGTGCGCGCCAGGGTGTTCCAGACGACCACGGTCACCAGGATCGAGACCAGCGCGAAGATGCTGAATCCGATCAGCGGCTTGCGGATGCTCATCAGCGCACCCCGCTCTCGGACACGGTCATGGTTCCGCCCTTCAGGATCGGGCTCAGCAGCAGGTACTCCGCGGCGGTCGGCTGGCGGCCGAGCAGCACCGCGATGGCGTCGTCACCGCGGAAGGAGATGGCGCCCGCCTGCTGCGGCACGACCGCCGTGGGGTCGGCGGGCTCGCCCGCGGGCTCGGCGGGCGCGGACTGATCGGCCGCGGGCTGCGGGGCCGGCACCCCCGGCAGCGAAAGGCCGGGCAGCACGGGCAGAGCCGGGATCATGCCCTCGAGCGGGGTGCCGGCGAACGGCGACGGCGCTGCCTGGTCCTCGCTCGCCACGACCTGGGAGTCCAGCGCCGTGAGGCCGGGAATCAGCGGCAGGCCGGGCACCGGGACGGCGGGCGGCAGGCCCTGGGCCGACTCCAGCGCGCGCGGACGCAGCTTCTCCGGCATCGGCGGCAGCTCGGCGACCGCGGGCGCGGTGAAGCAGCTCGGGCCTGCCATCTCGTCGTAGCGGGGGCAGTCCTCGACCGTGTACGGCTTGTACGGGGTGAGGGTGATGCCCGCGTCCCACACCATCTGGTTGGCCGGGCCCCAGTGGAAGACGGCGTTCAGCTTGCGCAGCGACTCGCTCAGGTTGAGCAGCGAGCGGGTGATCGCCGAGGGGTCGGCCGTCAGCGCGCCGAAGGTGTCGGCGGTGCCGGCGGTGATCAGCTTGCCCTGATCGGGATTGCGCGCGAACAGGGTGTTGACCGAGTCGACCGTGCCGCTCGTGCCGGTGATCAGCGACATCAGCTCGGTGCGGCGGTCGGCGATGGTGCGCGCGGTGAGCACCGATTCGCTGAGCACGTCCACCAGCTCCGGCGCCGACTCGTTGAGCGCGGCGAAGGAATTGGAGAAGTCGGTGAGCAGCACGCCCAGGTCGGGGATGGACTCGTCGACGGCGGTGACCCAGCGGTCGAGCCGCTCCACGGTGGAGCCGGGCATGCGGCCGCTGCCGTCCAGCGCCTGGGACAGGGTGCCGAGCACGCGGCCGAACTGCACCGGGTCGATCTTCTCCAGGATGTCGCGCACCGTGGTGAGCGTGTCCTGCAGCGCGATCGTGCCCTTGCTGCGGTCCTCCTCGATGACCGACCCTTCCTCGAGGAAGGTGTCCGACGGTCCGTTGAACACCAGCTCCACCGAGGTGACGGCGAACAGGTTGCTCGGCACGACGCGGGCGGTGACATTGTCCGGGATCTTGTCGGCGTACTCCGGCTTCAGTTCGATCTGCACCTTCTGCAGCTCGCCCCTGGCGGCCACCTCGACCTCGTCGACGGAGCCGACGAGCACGCCGCGGAACTTGACGTCCGCGTCGGAGGGCAGGCCGTCGCCGGTGGTGGTCAGATTCGCGACCACATTGACCTTCGGCACGAAATAGCCCTGGTAGCGGGCCATCAGCAGCGTGAGCACGACCGCGAAGACCACGAGTCCGCACGCGCCTGCGATCAGCAACTGCCGCATGGTGGGCCCACGCCCACTGGGATCGATGATCATCTCGCCTTACCCCGAGATCCGAATTCCGGGGTCGACGCCCCAGATAGCCAACGTCATGAACAGATCGGCGAACACGACCAGGATGATGCACATCTTGATCGCGCGGCCGGCCGCCACGCCGACGCCCTCCGGGCCGCCCGAGGCGAAGAACCCGTAGTAGCACTGGATGAATGTCGTGATCGCGACGAAGACGATCGCCTTGAGCAGCGAATACAGCACGTCGGTCGGGATCAGGAATTGGTAGAAGTAGTGCGAGTAGGTGCCCGACGCGGTGCCGCCGATCATCTGCACGGTCAGCGAGCAGGAGATGTAGGCGACCGCCAGGCCGAGGCAGTACAGCGGCACGATGGCGACGATCGCCGCGAACATCCTGGTGCTGACCAGGTACGGCAGCGGCCGGATGGCCACCGACTCCAGCGCGTCGATCTCCTCGGAGATGCGCATGGCGCCCAGTTGCGCGGTGAACCGGCAGCCCGCCTGGGCCGCGAAGGCCAGCGAGGCCAGCAGCGGGCCGAGTTCGCGGGTGGTGGCGAAGGCCGAGATGGCGCCGGTGATCGGGCTCAGGCCGAGCAGGTTCAGCGAGGTGTGGCCCTGGATGCCGACGGTCATGCCGCCGAAGGCGCTCAGGATGACGACGACGCCGATGGTGCCGCCGCCGACCACGAGATTGCCGTTGCCCCAGGTGACGTCGGTGAGCAGCCGCCAGACTTCCTTCGGGTACTGCTTGAGCGCCAGCGGGATCGAGCCCACCGACCGCAGGAAGAAGAAGACCTGGTGACCGATGCGGGCGAGCAGGTCGACCGGCGCCTGCGCGCCCTTCTTGAGTTGTTGCAGCGGCCGCAGCAGCGGCGGCACATAAGTCGATGACACCGGCTCAGACCACCTGTGGGGGGAAGAGGGCGCTGTAGATCTGCGTGATCCCGAGGTTCACGCCGAAGAGCATGATGGCCGAGCTCACCACAGCGGAGTTGACGGAGTTCGCGACGCCACCGGGGCCGCCGCGGGTGTTCAGACCGGTGTCGCAGGCGATGATCGCGGCCAGCAGGCCGAAGATCATCGACTTGACCAGCGCGACGAACAGGTCCCTGGTGACGGCGAAGGAGGAGAAGGTGCCGATGTAGGAACCCGGCGTGCCGCCCTGGGCGAAGATGTTGAACACGTAGCCGGTGAGGAAGCCGACGAAGACCACGAAGCCGCACAGCAGCACGCTGACCAGCATCGCCGCACCGAGCCGGGGAGCGACCAGCCTGCGCATCGGGTCGACGCCCATGACCTTCATGGCGTCGATCTCCTCACGGATGGTGCGTGAGCCCAGGTCGGCGCAGATGGCCGAGCCGACGGCGCCCGCGATCATGATCGAGGTGACCAGCGGGGCGCCCTGCTGGACGATGCCGAGGCCGTTGGCCGCGCCGATGAAGGAGGTCGCGCCGACCTGCCCGGCGACCGCCCCGCCCTGGATGGACACGAACACCCCGCTCGGGATGGCGACCAGCAGTGTCGGCGCGGCGGCGACATTGGCCATGAACGCGCATTGGCGCACGAATTCCCCGAAGGGGAAGCGCTTTCGGAAGATGGCGATGAACAACTCGGCGATTGCCGAGATGCCCATGGTGATCTGGCGTCCGAAGGTCTCCAGCGACCGTTTCGGATGGTCTTCCCAATAGGCCCTCGTCCAATCGACCGCTTCGTTGATGCGGGATCCTCCTGGAGGACTCTTGGTCGACTGCACTAGCTAACCCCTCTCGACGCCGGTTGGCCTACCCCGACGACCCG
>NZ_JARWRU010000627.1 GCF_029867845.1 Nocardia farcinica
TGATGGTGGCGCCGGTGGTGGCGGTGGGGCAGACGACGCATCTTCTGGTGATCGTGGAGTCGGTGACTGCCTCGTCGGCGACGGTGCTGGTGTTGGATGGGCCGACGGGTGTGCAGGGGGTGGACGTGCATGTCACGGTCACCGACTCCACGATCACCAGATGATGCGTCGTCTGCCCCACCGCCACCACCGGCGCCACCATCTCCGGGAACTCGACAACCGCCCGCCCACCCCGCGGCCCGGCCTGGATCCCGGCCTTATAGATGATGTTGAAGACCGCGAACGCTTCGACACGGCGTTCGCCGGTGTCGGCGGCCAGATAGGCGCGCACGGCCGGGTTGAACAGTGCGCCGGCGAATCCCGTAGCGACCGAGGCGACGAGCAGGCCGGGCAGCGAGGTGGCGAACACCAGGAGGGCGAAGCCGCCGGTGCGCAGCAGACAGCCCGCGACGATCAAGGGTTTGTAGCCGAGCCGGTCGGCAAGGGTACCGCCGATGAGGAACATGCCCTGCTGGGAGAAATTGCGTACGCCGAGCACCAGCCCGACCGCCCAGGCGGCCAGCCCGAGTGGGCCCGCGAGGTAGCCGGCCAGGTACGGCATCAGCATGTAGAAGCCGAGGTTGATGCCGAACTGGTTGATCATCAGCAGCCGCGCGGCGAGGTCGAAGCTGCGGAAGCTCCTCAGTGCGGTCACGATGCGCCTTCTCCTGCCCGGTCGATGGTGTGCGGGTCGATGATGGCGGTGCAGCGGGTCCACGAGTGCACCACCCGCTGCGCGGGGTGGGCGATGACGCCGGGTTCGATCGGCGGGTCGGTGTCGAGCAAGCCGTGTTCACGGCAGTAGTCGTCGTTGTAGATGGTGTCGAAGTAGCGTTGCGGCCCGTCGGGGAACACCGCCGCGATCCGGGTGTCTGCGGGGAGTGTTCGTGCCGCCCATCCGGCGACCAGTGCTACGGCTCCCACACTCCAGCCGCCGGTCGCGTAGTGGGTGCCCGCGAGCGCGCGGCAGGCCCACACGGCCTCCGCCGGTGCGACCCAGTGCACTTCGTGGAAGGCAGGGTAGTCGACGTTGCGGGGGAAGATGCTCGAGCCGAGGCCGCGCATTATCCGTGGGCCGGCGGGCTGGCCGAAGATCGTGGAGGCGACCGTGTCCACTCCGATGAGCTTCAGGGCGGGGTTGAATCGGCGCAGCACCCGGGCCACACCGGCGGAGTGGCCGCCGGTGCCGACCGCGCACACCAGCACATCGACCCCGCCCAGCTGTTGTATCAGCTCCAGTCCGAGGGATTCATACCCGTCGACGTTGTCGGGATTGGTGTACTGGTCGGGGCACCACGCACCAGGTTCGGCCGCCAGGAGTTCGCCGACACGGTCGCGACGCGCCTGCTGCCAGCCCCCACTGGGGTGTGGCTCGGCCACCACCTCCACGCGTACACCGTAGGAGGCGAGCATGCGCTCCACGATCGGTTCCAGTCCAGGATCGGTGACCACGGTGACGGGGTGGTGGAACACCGCTCCCGCCAGCGCCAACCCCAGCCCGAGTGTGCCGCTGGTGGATTCGATGATGCGTGCTCCCGGTGCCAGGTCGCCGCGCTGTTTCGCGCGCCGGACCATGTGCAAGGCGGGCCGATCTTTCATTCCGCCGGGGTTGAAGCCCTCCAATTTGGCCCAGAATCCGAGGCCGGTGGGTGCGAGCGGCGCTTCCACCCGAAGTACGGGAGTGTTGCCGACCAGCGAGCTCGATTCCCGCGCCGGCACCGGCGGGGTGTGGAGGACGGTCGCAGCAGTGTCGGCGGACTTGCCGAACACGACGTCGTTCATGACTTTGTCGCTTTCTGTATCCGAACCGCCGCGAGGCGGTGAAGACGGTGAGCAGGCAGCGAACACCGGCCGACGGCACACCGCCGTGGCCTGGCGCTGACCGATCAGCGTCGGGAGATACAGAAATTGGTGAGAATGGCTCGCCCATTTAACACGGAGAAACCGGCGCCTGGGGGACCTCGAATACCGCGGGTGCTGGTGAAGATCAGTGCGACCACAGCCACGGCGACCATTCCGAGGAACGCCATCCACAGCAACAGCGGCATGGCCGCGCCCCCGGAGGGCAGCAGCGACTTCTCGATGCAGTAGATCATGTGCTGATCGCCGTGGTCACGGAGGTGACCGTTCATCCCATGAAGGTGATCGGTGTGTGAGCTGCCGACGGCCAGCGAGGCCACAGCACTGACGGGGTGAGTGTGCTCGTCTGCTCCGTGCACGGTGCAGTGCAGGATCGGGGCGATAAGCAGTACCGCCATCAGCAGGGCCACCGATGTGCGTCGCAGGCGAGCGGAAACGTTCATTCGGGACCACCCGGGCAACGGTGGCGGCCGCATGACAGCATCCCGGTCACCGGAGATGGCGCGCCGGTCTCCCCGTATTGAACGCGTTCTCCGCGTCCGCCCTGGATATGCGCATATTGCACCAGTCGGCTCACCTGCACCACCTCCTTCTGTTCATCCATTGTTCTCGCGTTGAGGCCCTACGGACGAAGCGACATCGCAACAGTCGCGACACAACCTACTCGCCGCACCCGTACGCTCCGCCGCACTGTGACCAGGCTTACCGGTCGCGCCGATCATGGGGGGATGACCGATTCCGGGTGGACCGAACCGGGTCGACGCTTCCGGCCATCACTGGAAGGGGTCGGGCCCGGTCCCGGGGCGATGTTCAAACGACGACGCGGTAGCCGGCTGCTTCGACGGCGTTTCTGATGGCGTCGGGGTTGACCGTATCCCCGGATTCGACGGTGACCCGACCGGTAGCCGGATCGGCCTCCACACCGGTGACCCCGTCGAGGGCGCCGAGCTCGGCCGAAACCTTGGAAGCACAACCACCGCAAGTCATTCCCGCGACGGTGATGATGGAGGTACTCATATCGTTCCCTGTCGATCGAGTGGGGGATCCGCGGGTCCATCGACACAGTGATCGTCGGCCGCGGAAGGACACTCCGAAACCTATACCTACCCCCCAGGGGTATACAAGTGCGGATCCCCCACTGCGGCAACCATGTGCAGTAACCACCTCCCGGCGACACGTGACAACCACTCCACCACATACCCCACGGGGGTATCATCGTTTCGTGCAACGGCGTGAAACCGCCACAACACCAAGGAGAATCAGATGAGCACCGCAACCATCACCGTCACGGTCACCGGCATGACCTGCGGGCACTGCGCCTCCTCGGTCCGCGAAGAAGTCGGCCGGATCGACGGCGTCACCTCCGTGAACGTCGACCTCGCCAGCGGACTGGTCACGATCGGCAGTACCGCTCCCGTGGAGCGCGATGCAATCGCCGCAGCCATCGACGAAGCCGGCTACTACCTGGCCGACTGATCATCCACCCGATCACGACATAAAGCTGAGGAGTATCCCCGATGAGGTTCCGACTTATATCTCCGGTAGCGGTTTCGTGGTCGGGGTAGCTCCCCGTAGCGTGCCACAGCGGGCCGGGTGGTTTGACTCCTGAGGATCCTGTCGCCGGAAAACTCCCGGCTGACTCTGCGGGGGTATGTCGCGCCACCCGGCCTGCGTTCGCGGCGTGACCGAAGAGATGCATGACCACAAGCACGGGCAAGGTACTTGAAGTCGGATTGTCCGCGGCGGATCCCCACCCGAACAGCAGAGAAGGGACCCGTTACTCATGGTCGTCATCGGTGTTGATCCGCACAAGAGCACTCACACCGCCACCGCGGTGGACCCGAGTACCAACGCTGACCTCGGTTCGGGCCGGATCGAGGCAACCTTGGCCGAATACCGCCGACTGATCGCCTGGAGCAGGCGTTGGCCGCAACGGCGGTGGGCGGTGGAGAACGCGGACGGACTCGGACGCCACCTGACTCGATGGCTGATCGCGCGCGGTGAAACGGTGCTGGATGTCCCGACCACCGCGACGGCGCGAGTACGAGAGCTTTCCCGCGGCGGCCGACGTAAGAATGACCGGATCGATGCCGCCGGAGCGGCCTGCGTCGCCGCACTCCAAGGCGAAGGCCGCCCGGTCGTGCCCGACGAGCACTCCGATGCACTGCGGATGTCGGACGAGAGACGAAACAACCTGTCCGCCAGCAGAACTTGCACAGTCAACCAGCTTCATGCCCTGCTGCGGGAACTACTGGCCGGCGGAGCTCCAGCCCGGCTCAGCGCGAACACTGCCGCTGCCGTGCTGCGCGGGTTCCGGGCACGGACATTGTCCGATCGGATCCGTGTGGGTCTGAGCAAGGATCTCATCGCCGATATCCGGCGCCACGACCGGCAGCTGGCCACCAACCAGGCCGACATCGATCGGCTGCTCGATGAGCACGGCACCCGGTTGCGGACTGTCGACGGTATCGGTCCGGTATTGGCAGCTCGACTGATCGGCCGCACCGGCCTGGCGACACGGTTCGCGACCGCAGCCGCGTATGCCACCTACAACGGGACCGCGCCCGTTGAGATCGCCAGCGCCGACCGTCGGATTCACCGGCTCAGCCGCTATGACGACCGGCAACTCAACGCTGCTCTCCACACCATCGCCATGGTCCAGGTCCGAATGCCCGGCAGCGCCGGCCGCGCCTAACTACGACCGGAAGATCGCCACCGGCTCGTCACACCGCGCCGCCATGCGCTGCCTGAAACGACACCTCTCCAACACCATCTGGCGGATCATGATCACCGACGACACCCGCCGACGCCGCCATGCCACCGAGTGTTCCTCTGCGGCTTGACAAATAGAGTGGCGCCCCGCTTCCTTGGAGGGCTTGATGTTCCCCCGGTTTCGTGGAGTCGAGATACTGGACTTCAGGCCACGGGGTGGATAGACGGTTGCATCATCTCGTACTCGATCGGGGTCCGCATGCCCAGCGCCGAGTGACGGCGACACCGGTTGTGGAAGATCTCGAGGTACTCGAAGATCGCATTCGCGAGTTCCATCAGGGGTTTCCAGCGCTGCGGTCTGGGCCGAGTCGATGGACCAGCCGACGACCCGCCGGGAGTAGGTGTCGAGTACGACCGCGCAGTAGAGACCTTGCCTTCCCTGGCTCGGATTTGTCGGTGACCCACAACTGGTCTGGCCGCGACCGCGTGAACGCCCGGTTGACCAGGTCACCGGCGGTAGCGGTCTGATGCCGTGGACGTGCCCGTTTGACGCCGGGCAGTCCCTTGATCCCGGCACACGCCATCAACAGCTCGACCTGGTTGTAACCGACGCTGATTCCGAGGCCGAGGGTGAGTTCGGCGTGTACCCGCGGAGCGCCGTAGGTGCCGCGGGAGGCAGCGTGGACTGCGCGGATCTGATCGGTGAGCCAGGCGTGGCGGATCGCTCGTTGCGAGGGCGGGCGCGATCTCCAGTGGTAGAAGCCTGACTCGGAGACATCCAACAGCCGGCACGCGACCTGCACCGGCAATATCACTCGAGTGGGTTGGCTATTGATGATCCCGGCATTGCTCGCATTGCCTGCCACCATCGATCGGATCCGCGGTCATGGAGGACCCCGATGTTCCTCGATGGGCAGCAGCTGTAATCGCACTGCTCTTCGTGGGCGCGCTCGCCTCACCAGGAACCGCGTTCCGGCGCGCCAGTCGCTGGCGCCTATTCACTTCCGATGGCACGTGTGGCAGGCGGGCGGCTACCTCGGGGAACTGACTCTTCTTTCCTTGCGCTCCCGGCGAGCCACGTGTTCCGTTCCGTGGCGCGGCCCACGTGGACTCGAGAAGGACGATCAGCCGAATGCCGCTGCCCTCGACTCCACCGCACTCCCACAGCTCACTGACAGCAAATACATACCGGCCGGTGTCATCGGATAGTGTTTGGCACGTGGAGTTCGAGGTTGGGTCACTTATCAGGATCGTTGCTGGCGGTGTCAATGTGTTCCGGATAGTCGAGATCGGCGTCGATGGCAATCCGGATATGGCGTTGGTGCAGTCGGTGGAAGACCGGCCTGGCACCTACCCGTGGCAAACCGAGCTGTCCTTGGCGGTGCCAGCGGATTCCCGGACATCTGCGCAATAGCCAGCAGCGAACCGTCGAACACAGCTAGAAGCACATCATTCAGCTCATTTGTCATCTCCGGGCGAGAAGCCCTCGTCGCTCTGAAGAGAACCTCCCGGGTCCTCGAACGTGGCTTCAGGATCGGACACTGCGGTAGCCGCTATCGGGTGTGCGGATTTCACCGGCGCTTGATCGGTTCGTGTGTGGGTGAGGAGTTGGCGGGCCTGCTTGGGGGTCATTTCGAGCAGGTCGGCGACGTCGTCATCGGTGTGGCCAGGTTGGGCTCGGATAGTTCTGGCCGCATCGGCTTGATCGGCACGCAGAATCGCGATGCGCGCAGCAGCTTCGCCTTCGACGACGCTAATCCGGCGGCGTAGTTCCGCGATCTCGCCATCACGTTCGGCCTCGCACGTGGTGACCGCTTGCCACGCAGCAAGGTATCGCCGTACCGCAGCCGCGGTAGCACGTTCACGCTCACGTGTGCGTTCCCGGCGCTGACGCACTCGTGCCCGTGATCGTTCCAGTCGTTGTATGAGTTCCGGTGAGCGAGCGGATCGTGGTGTGCGCGGTGGGCGGCGTGAAGCCATAGCTGACCTCCAAGGTGTTCGGTCAGCCTGCTGATCCTCCCCATTGATCTTACCCGCTGCTCAATGCCGTGAGCACCGTCCTGCTTACCGCCGGTCGCCCTGATCATTCCTGCTCCCTATCCACTTGAACGCCAGCTCGGAGTCCTGCTCCGGGCTGGCGTTCTTCTGTTTCCGGAAGGTGCTGTCATGCCTCATCCCGTTCTCGCGGTGAATCCAGCATGCGTGGTGTGTCGCCGCTCTCGCGCCGGTGACTTGTACGTGCTCGACGAAATGCCTGATCGGTGGCTGTGTCCGAGCTGCGTGTTCGAGGTGCCTCGCTGTGATCGCTGCCGCGGATTGACGACCGAACCGATTACCACCGCGGAGGATCAGCGGTTGTGCCGATCGTGCGCGTCGGAACTCGTAGCGTGCGTGTCGTGCCGAGCGTTGACCGACCCGTCGCTGCGCACCGACACCGGCGAGATCGTGTGCGCCCGGTGCGCGATGGTGTTCTTCGATCGCTGCTTCGGCTGCGCACGCTACAGCGACGCCAGCCGCTACGTTTCCGGTGGTCACCGGCTGTGCCGACGGTGCGTGAGCGGGTTCGATTCCTGCCCGGCCTGCGGCACGCTGGTGCGTGCGGGCCGGGCGTGCGATCTGTGCGCGCGGCCGGATCGGGTGTGGAACTACAGCTACAAGCCCGACCCCCACTTCCATGGCGAGGGGCCACTGTTCCTGGGGCTCGAACTCGAGATCATCGTCCCCGACCACTCCTACACCGAGTGCGTCGCCCTCGCGGTGGATCGGCTCGGTGGTCTGGGCTATTTGAAGCAGGATTCCTCGATCCGGCCCAACGGGTTCGAACTGGTCACGCATCCGATGTCGTACGGGTATGCGATCGAGCGCTTCCCGTGGTCGCTGCTGGAAGCACTGGCCGAGCGCGGGTGTGAGACCGACTCCACGGTCGGATTGCACGTGCACGCCAGCCGAACGGGGTTCGCCTCACCTGCCCACATCTACCGGTGGTTGAAGCTGTTGTACCGCAACGAATCCGCAGTCGAACGGTTGGCGCGGCGGCGTTCGCACTACGCACCGTTCGACGTGCTCGCCCGGGCGAAGGCCCGCGATACCGCCAAGAGCCACCAGCACGCACTGGGTTTGGACCGGTATCAGGCGATCAATCCCTACCCCCGCCACACCCTCGAGCTGCGTGTGTTCGCCAGCTCCCTGGACCCCCAGAGCGTGCAGGCGGCGCTGGCCTTCACCGCCGCCTCGATCCACTACACCCGCGACCTGCGGGTCACCGACGTGCGTGCCGGGGCGTGGGAGTGGACGCGTTTCGCCGCCTGGGCTTCCGCGCAACCCGCCTATCGGCCGCTGGCAGCGGAGATGGAGGGCTTGGCATGTGTCTGCTGACCTACTACCCGCCCGCCGCCGTCCCGGATCCGATCGCCTTGTCCTACGGCGCGACGACCAACCCGCACGGGCACGGCTACGCCGTCCTCACCGACACCGAGATCATCCTCGGCCACGGCATGGCAGCCGAACCGATGATCGAGGAGTTCCTCACCGTGCGGGCACGTCACCGCCACGGCGCGGCGTTGTTCCATTCCCGCTACGCCACCCAAGGTGCCCGCGAAGTCGGCAACTGTCACCCCTTCCCGCTCGGCGGCGACCGGCGAACAGTGTTGGCACACAACGGGACTCTGCCCAAACGGGTGCATCCCCGGGCCTACGATCCACGCTCGGACACCCGGATCGCCGCCGAGGACTACCTGCCCGGTTCCCCATTCGGGTCGATCGACACCCGACGCGGCGCGCGGGGACTGTCGCAATGGCTGGGCCGCAGCAAGCTGGTGATCCTGACCGTCGATCCTGCCTACCAGCAGCAGGCGTACCTCTTCGGTGAACACGCCGGCACCTGGGACGACGGGATCTGGTACTCCAACACCAGCTACCTCCCTCCGACCCGGCGCCTGCCGGAAAAGTACCGATACCTGTGCGGATACTGCCAGCGTTTCGACGTCTACCGCACCAGCCGCTACTGCGGTGACTGCGGCTGGTGCTTCGCCTGCAGCACCCCGGTCCCCGACTGCACCTGCCGACCGCCGCGGCCCTGCGAACCGGGCGCAGACACCTCCGGCATGACTGTCGCGCGGCATCGTCACGCAGCTGTCTCCTCGCTGACCCAGCCCTGACTCTCCCGCTCCCCGCAGAGCCCCGCACCAGCTGATTCCCGCCGGTGCGGGGCCCATTTCTGTCCCCTTGTCCGAAAGGTCGTGATCAATCATGCCCACCGCCCTCCTGGCCGACACCACATGTGAGGAGTGTTCCCTGCCCGTTGCAGCGATCGCGCTGATCGAGACGGTCGAAGGCGACCAGTTGTGCCGGTCGTGTGCGGCCGAGATTCCGCGATGCGACGAATGCGGTACTCCTGCACGGGAGCGGCGCCTGACGGTGGATGGCACGTGGTTGTGCAGTGAATGCCGGATCGGCTGGCATCGCTGTCAGGACTGCGAGCACTACACCCGCGACATCACCGCGATCATCAGCGGCAACGACGTGTGCGAGGACTGCCGCGACCGCTACAGCACCTGCGATGACTGCGGCGCCTACGCGGCGGACACCGTCTACGTCGATGACGGCGACCAGGTGTGCTCGACCTGCGAATACGACAACTACCACGAGTGCGCCGACTGCACCACGCTCGTCTGCCGCACCGACTCCTACTGCAGCTCGTGCGAACACTCCCCCACCGGCCATCCCCACATCCACGACTACGACTACAAGCCCGACCCCGTCTTCCACGGAGACGGCCCGCTGTTCCTGGGGCTCGAGCTGGAACTGAAGACCCCCCGCCATGTTCTCGACGAGGCCGCCGACACCGCCGTCGAACACCTTCGAGGGCTCGGCTACCTGAAGGAAGACGGGTCGATCCAGCCGTGCGGGTTCGAACTCGTCACCCACCCGATGTCGTATGCCTTTGCCCGCGAACAGTTCCCGTGGTCACTGCTTACCCGGCTGCGTCTACTCGGCGCCTACACCGACGACGGTGTCGGCATCCACATCCACCTCTCCCGCGCCGGGTTCACCTCGCCCGGGCACATCTATCGGTGGCTGAAGTTCGTTTACCGCAACGAAGCCGCCGTCACCACCCTGGCTCGACGTCGTTCCAGCCAGTGGGCCGAGTTCAGTCCCGACGCCCGGGCACGTGCGGCCGACGACGCGAAAAGCACCTATCGCCGCGATATCTACATTCCGCGCTACGAAGCAGTCAACGTCCGTCCCACCACCACTTTCGAGCTGCGCATATTCGCCAGCTCGCTCAAACCCCAGCAAGTCAAGGCCGCGCTCGCTTTCGCCGCCGCGTCGGTGGAGTACACCCGCGACCTCGCCGCTGCTCAGATCGCGCGTCGCCGCGGTTGGGAATGGTCCGCGTTCTGCGCGTGGGTCGCCAACCGCCGCCCCGCCTACGCCCCGCTGCTCGCCGAAATGGAGGCCCTGCGTTGTGCATCCTGACCTTCCTCAAACCCGGCGCCACCCCGGACCTGGACGCCCTGCACCAGGGGGCGCTGGCCAACCCCCACGGCCACGGCTACGCCGTCATCACCGGCACCACCATCACCGTCGGACGCGGCATGGACGCTGCCAGCGTGCTCACCGAATTCGCCACCGTCCGCGCGCATTTTCCGGAGGGTCCGGCGTTGTTCCACTCACGGCTGGCCACCCACGGCCTTCGCACGATCGATAACTGTCACCCGTTCCGGGTCGGTGGTGATGCGCGGACGGTGCTCGCCCACAACGGGATCCTGCCGGCCCACGTGCATCCGGCCCCGGGCGACGACCGCTCCGATACCCGGATCACCGCCGAGGACTACCTGCCGAGCCGGCCGTTCGGGTCGCTGGACTCCTGGGCCGGACGTGAACGGCTCGAACGCTGGCTGGGCAGCGACAAGATGGTGCTGCTCACCACCGATCCCGCCTACAAGCACTCGGCGTACATCTTCAACGAACACGCCGGTATCTGGGACCAGGGCTCCTGGTACTCCAACACCAGCTACCTGCCTTACCAGCACGATGGCTGGTACGACTTCGCGGGCTACTGCCTCAACTGCGGAGAACCCAACAACACCGCAGAGGACGACTCGGAGATAGCCGGCCCGCACTGCCCGTGGTGCGGATTCTGCGCCGACTGCGGCCGCATCTTCCCCCGATGCACTTGCCCCGCCCTCGAAGGCGAACACCGCTACGCCGACATCCTCGACCTCGAACACACCTGAGTCCATCCCGGCCACCGCACAGGAGACGGCCGTGGCGGGACCGGATAGCGCCGCCGTCGGGTGCGTGCTGGCCAGCTCGGCATTCCCTTCGTTCGCTACCAGCCGCCGTGGTTCCCGCCTCGGCGATCCTCCTCTCACTGATTCCAGGAGTAGACGATGACCGACCCTCTCCACCCTGATCCCACAGCCCTTGTCGACGCCCCCGAGTCACTGTTTCTTCAGCAGGTGCTGCATCACCTCGACCGCTGGTTCGGCGACAACACCAACCTCGAGCACCTCGGACACGCCCGTGACCTGCTGCGCCGACGATTCACCGTCCTGGCCGAGACCGATAAGGACACCGTGCGGGAGTCGGCGGTAGCGGTCCTCGGGGCCGAACTGCAGAATGTGCGACGCACCGGAGCAACGATCTCGATCCGCACACGCGGCGGCCACCGCTACCGGGCGGTGCGAGTCGAGGGTGTGCACCGCCACCACGCCCGCCTGACCAGCCACACCCATCAGGGTGTGTTGCTGCCGCTGGCGTTCATCGAGTCCATCCATCACCTCGACAAGGAACTCCCGCAGTGAGCGCGCATGCAGAGGATGGCGCCGTGCCCCTGCCCCGAGAGGACGCCGTGACCGTGCTGATGGAGAGCCTGACAGGCTATTTCGCGTCGGTGCGGCAGTTGCTGGGCGCCGGACAAGCGATGGCCCGGCTCCTCGGCGGCGAACATCTGGTCGTGTTCGCGCAGATGCTGGCCGAGCACGAACGCCACGACCGCGCCGTGCGTGTCACCCACCGCGCCCTGCTCCACCATGCCGAACCCAGGAGCAGGGGCGACGGTGAACACTGACGCCGACCGCTACCTCGCCCGAGTAACACTCGCCCCGGCCTACACCCCGTACACACCCGAGACCGCCGCGCCGAGCGTGCCGGTCGTGATCGTCGGCTACCACGCCGCGTTCGCCTTCCACCCCGCTCCAGGCACCGCTCTGGCCGCATTTCCTGGCATCGACCTCGCCCGCATGACCGCGAGCAGCTTTCCGCTGATGGGGCTGGTGAGCATCGAACACGCCACCGAAATCCGCACCGTGCACCGCGACGGCAGCACCTCCACCGAATGGAGCGACACCGCGTTCAGCCAACTCCCGCACGGGACCACCTGGTATCTGGCGCCCGCAGAGCCCGACCCGGTGACCGGACGCCCCCGCACAGCGACCGGACGCTGGGCCGCCGGAAGGCACCGAGCGCTGCTGCCGCGCTCGGTCGCCCTCCAAGTCCCCGGCGCACCCACCGCCGTGACCATCCACGACCACGACCCACACACCGGCCGCCGCTGGTCACCCTGACCTCACCGGCGTCCAGCCCCCGGCCCCGACACGTGCGCACCGTCCATCCCGGAGGCGACCGGCCGGTTGTGGCTCACAGCCGTCTCCGGCATCCATCCAGGCCCTAGCGATTCGAGGTGATCATGACCGACCCGAACACCCCAGCACACCGCACCGGGCGGATACCGATCCCGATCCGGCTGGGCGGCGCGCCGACCGCCCAGGGCCTGGTCGTTCCGTTCGTGACCTTGGCCCACCGTGACCGGTCCCGCCCGGTCTGGGGCAAGCTCGACCCGGCCCGGTTAAGGGAAGTGTTGCAGCACAGGCTGTGCCAGATCTGCGGGGAGCCGCTCACCGACCCGGTCGTGCTGTACCTGCGCCCGGCCGACTATCTGCGGGGCATCGCGGTGGAGCCGGGCCTGCACCCCGAATGCGGCCTGCTGTCGAAACGGATCTGTCCGATGTTGTCCGGGGCGGTGGACCGCTACAACCCGCACCCCACCTATCACCGCTGCGCCGACCCCGCCTGCACGTGTGTCCGCTGGATCGAACCCGAACCTGCCCCCGGTGAAGCCGTCCGCGACGGCCAGCCCGCCGAGGCCTGGTACGAGGCATGGATAGCGCTGGCTGATTACGCGATCGTCTCCGACTCCGGCACCGAGAACACCGCGCCGGCCACCGGCGTCGACCTGCGGCCCTCGTCGCGGCTCCGCCGATTGCGCCGCATCCGCGATGCCGCCCCCGGCGCGCACACCCTCGACCTGCTCGCCGCGCTCATCGCCACCCGCACCCTGTTCACGAGCACGAGTGATCCGGAGTGAAATCCGCCGCGCGGAAAGTGCTGGCGATCAGAATTTCTGAGCCGAGACCGCCGAACCGGCACGGTACAGCCTCGTGCATTCCCCCGCCATCCGCACACCGATGCGTGCGTGCTTGGCCGGATTCCGCGTCTTCCTTTCGTGCCCTTGTCCCCCGTAAGGAGGCTTCCATGTCGCTGCTGCATGCCCCAGGCAGGTTCATCGCCGAAACACTGACCTGGCTGCCGAGTTCGCCACGACGATCGCTGTTGCTGCTGCGACTCCACGAGATCGATTGTTGGCCGGAACCGTATGTCGTTGTCGAAGCGATCCGCCGCCACGACCTGTATCTGGTGCTGGACTACCCGGCCACGGTCGCGATCGTGACCAGCGCGTTGCAGATCAGCGCCCGGCATCGGCCTGACGCGATGGCAGTAGTCATCATCGACGACGACCACGACGGCGACCAAGCCAGTCCGGTCGTCGTGCATCGTGAACTGGCCGAGTTGCTGCGCGACAGGCTCGCCGATAGCGGAACCGACCTCATCGCGGCATGGTCGGTCTTCGGCGCCACCCCCGGCAGCTCCTGGATCGACCTGTTCGGCAACGACCACGGCACGCTGCCTTCCCTCCCACCGACCGCCGCTGCCACCTCGAACGATGTTCCAGCGCCGGTCGGTGAGATCCGCCCTCACACCGCGACCGCTGAACGGGTCGCAGCCGAACTCGCCCGCCACCGGCAGCCACCCATCTCCACAGCTGGGCCGAACGAGGATCGCGATCGTTCACGCCAACGAGTGCGACTGGTCCTGGGCTGGGCGCGTCAGGTTCACAACGGCGCGACGGCGACCATTCCCGGGCTGGCGGCGATGGCAGAAGCGTTGCAGGACAGCGATGTCCGCGTCCATGATGTCTTGTTCGCGTTCGCCCTCGGCCCGCACGGCGAGGCGGCGGGTGCGTTGTGGATGGTGCTGGCGCGGTGTCTGCCCGCAGGACATCGCGGGCGTCCCGCGTTGCTGCTCGCCGTCACCACCTACCTGTCGGGCCGATACGAGCGCGCGATGACCGAGCTGCGGTACGGGCTCGCCGACACTCCCGACGATCCGATACTGCTGGCGATGGCCCGCGCCTTCGCCGACCGCGTTCCTGCCGAGGTTCTGCATGCGGTGGCTCGTAGTGGTCGCACGACCGCCGCTGATCTCGGCATCGACCTCGATTGACCACTCACACCATGCCTGCCTTCTGTCTGGAGGATCCATGTCCACTGATACTGCCGCGCCCGCCTCCACCGCCTCGAGTCCGGATCGTCGACTCGCGTGGGCGGTCCTCGCCCGCGCCGCGTTGACCGCTCCGGCCGCTGTCGAGACACTGCTGGCCGGCACCGACGTCGAGGACGCCGCCCACCGATTGGTCGATGCCGACGAGACGTTCTCGGTCCCGGCCGACCTGCGTGAGCGCACGGTCCGTGATCTCGACCGGGCCAACGCTGTCGGTGCCCGCCTGTTGACACGGGAAGAGTTCGAGTGGCCGGCCGCGCGACTGGCCGGACTGGGCGCCCCGGGAGTCGGTGGCAGGATGCCGGTGGCGTTGTGGCTGCGCGGCCCCGCACGGCTCAACACATTCTCCGGACACAGTGTCGCGGTGATCGGGGCACGCGCGTCCACCCAGTACGGCGACACCGTGGCCCACGACTTCGCCGGGCACTTCGCCGAACGCGGATGGACAGTGCTCAGTGGTGGCGCGTTCGGCATCGACGCCGCGGCCCACCAGGCCGCCCTCGCCCAGGACGGCACCACGGTGGCGGTGATGGCGACCGGGATCGACCGCTACTACCCGGCCGGGAATCAGAAGTTGTTGGCCCGCATCGCCGAACGCAGTCTGCTCGTCTCGGAGTACCCGCCCGGCGAAACTGCGCGGCGGGACCGGTTCCTGGAACGTAATCGGCTCGTCGCCGCTCTCACCACCGGTGTAGTCGTCATCGAGGCCGGACATCGCGGCGGCACCCTCGACACCGTCGGCTGGGCCCACCGACTTGCCCGACCGGTGTTCGCCACTCCCGGCTCCATCTACTCCGCCGCATCAGCCGGAGTTCACGACCTGCTGCGACAACGCCGCACTGCGCTGGTCACCCATCCCGAGCAGGTCATCGACGCCATCACCCGCCCGGAACCCACCGGTCTCACGCACTGACCTTCGCCTTGGCTGCCCACCCCTGTCCGCTACGGCACACACCGCATATCCCCTGTATCGGAGGAGATTTCGCCCATGTCCACATCCACTCCCACAGTTCAGAGCCTGACCCGTGCCGAATTCGACCAGCTCGAACACCGCGGCGCCGCCGGCGCCACCCCAGCCCTGGCCGAAGCGCCGGTGCTCGACCGGTGGCGCACCGAACACCGTGGCTGGCGCGGTCGGCATTGGGCGTTCCTCAACGACCGCCACGGTGTGTTGCGCCTGCGCCCGATCAACGTCACCCGCGCCCGGACCGTCGGCTGACCACCAGCCAGTCCACGGATCTCACTCACCCCGCAAGTTCCC
>NZ_JARWRU010000628.1 GCF_029867845.1 Nocardia farcinica
GGGTGCGCCCGCTCGGCGCCAGACCGAGCCGGTCCACCACCAGACTGCTCACCAGCTGTCCGGCCACCACCGCCACCATGAACGCGGTGACCCCGATGGCCGCCACCGTCAGCCCCTGGCTCGCCACGAAGAACGCCCCGCACAGCCCGCCCAGCAACTGCCACCGCCGCAACCGCCGATCCGCCAGCGCGGCCCGCACCAGCGCCAACCCGCCACGCAGCCGCCCGCTCACCGCGAAGGCGATCAGCACCAGCACCAGCCCGGTGCCGAAACTGACCACCGCCGCCGCGATCCCGTCCGCCAGCCGCGCCCCCAGCGCCCCGTTGATCCGCGCCTGCACCGCCACGGCGGCGCCGATCGCGAAACCGCACGCCACCCCCAACCTCATCCGCGCGGCCATGCCGAAACCGTACCGCCCGCCCTGTCCGGCCCGCCCATCCCCGAGCGCGGTCCGCCGGGCGGGCCGGGCGGATCACTGCGACGTGCCTGCTCACTCCGAGATGCCGCTCACTCCGAGGTGCCGGCGACCCTGGCCCGGCGGCGGGGCAACCAGCCGGGCATGAGCGCGGCGATGACCAGCACGGCCGTGCCGAGCAGCGCCAGCGTGACCGACATGGACAGCCAGACACCCGCCAGGGCCGCCACGCCGAAGACGGCCAGGGAGACCACCTCGGCGAGCAGGCCGGACACCGAGGTGACGGTCGCGCGGGCCGGGCCCTCGATCGCGTCCTGCAACCGGGCGTCGGCCACCACCTCGGCATTGAGCATCGTGCCGTATCCGGCGGCGATGGCCACGAACCCGGCGACGGCCAGCGGGTAGGCCAACTCCGGCCTGCCCGCCGCGGCCCCGGCGACCAGCGAGCCGCCGACGAACAGCACACCACCGACGCCGACCATCCTGGCCAGCGTCCGCGCCGGGAGCGAGCTCGTGCGACCGGCGAGCAGCGTGCCGGTCATCGAGCCGACCACGGTGATGCCGATGAGCACCGGCACCACCGTCGTCGACACTCCCGCCGATTGGGCGAGCAGCGCGAAGTACTCGTCGTAGGCGGTGATGCCGAACAGCAGCGCCACCAGCACCACGCCGCGCCGCACCCGCCGCACCCGCATGGTCTCCCCGAGACCGGCGCGCAGCATCGTCAGGTAGCGGCGGATGGTCGTCGGTTCGGCGTCGTCGGTGTCCTCGGGCTCCCCCGCCGACCTGGGCGCGTCCGGCAGCAACAGGCAGATCGCCGTATGCGCCACCGCGATCGCCACGCTCACCCAGCCGACCAGCGCATACCCGCCGAGGGCGTACAGCGGCGCGGCCGCGAGGATCGCCACCACGACGGTGCTCTCGGCGGCGGCGCGCGCGTAGCCCATGATCCGGGGATAGGCGTCGGTCCGCTGCTCGGCGGCCAGCGAGTCGTACACGAGCGCCTCGAAGGTGCCCGATTCCAGCGCGCTGGACACACCCCAGAGCACGAAGCCGAGGGCGAACCCCAGGTAGGACGGCGTCACGGTCCACAGCGTGAACGCCGCGGCCACCAGCGCGCCGCTGCCGACGAGCAGCAGCCGCCGGGACACGGTGTCGGCCCAGGCGCCGGAGGGCACCTCGAGCACGAACGAGGTCACCGACCACAGGGCGAGCAGCGAGGAGATCTGCGCGGTGTTCAGGCCGTGATCGGCGAACAGCAGCGCGTACAGGGCGTACAGCGGGATGAATTCACGCGAGCCCTTGACCAGCACCGCGCGGATCGCGAGACCACGCACGGGGTCGTGGCGGCCTGCGCCGCCGGAGCTGGAGGTGTGTCAATAACCGGTGAAGAAATTGGTGAAGCGGAGTACCGGACCGCTGAGTCGAAGAGTCATGTCTGTCAGCTTTCCCGGTGGCATCGCGGGTCGTCAAGCGATTTTCGGCGCCCCGGCGGATACGGCACCCGGCGACTAGTTCAGCGGAACCCAGCCGTGGGAGGCCACGGCGTCCTGGTCCTCCTCGGCACGGTCGGCGCCACCGCCGATGCGACCCTGTCCCTGGTTGAGATCGTTGATCAGCTCCGAGACCGGGTGCGAATCGCTGTAGTGGTAGCCCTGCGCGAGCGCGAAACCGAGCTCGGTGAGCACCGCCGCCTGGTATTCGGTCTCCACGCCCTCGGCGATCACCTGCAGATCCAGCGCCGAACTCAGCGCCGCGATCACGCCGAGCAGCGGCGGGGCGGGCGAGTCGGACCGGATGGCGGCGACGAAGGACTGGTCGACCTTGAGGATGTCGCTGGGCAGCGTGGCCAGCCTGCTCAGCGAGGAGTAGCCGGTGCCGAAGTCGTCGATGGCGATGCGCACGCCGCGATCGCGCAGGGTGTGCAGATTGGCGATGGCGGTCTGGGACTCCGCGGCCAGCTCGGATTCGGTCACCTCGAGCACCAGCTGGTCGGCGGGCCAGCCGGTGGAGGACAGGATGTCCCACACCCGCTCGGCGTAGCCGGCCTCGGCCAGCTCCAAGCCGCTGACATTGACGTTGAGGGTCAGGTCGAGCTGGGCGAAGGTCTCCTGGAGCCGGGCGGCATCGGCGCAGGCGCGGCGCAGCACCAGCTCGTCGAGGTCGGAGATCAGGTCGTATTCCTCGGCGACGCGGATCAGGCCCTCGGTGGTGACATCCGGCTGGGCGCTGGACGACCAGCGCAGCAGCGCCTCGACGCCGACAGCCTTTCCGCCGCCCTCGGTCAGGCTGACGATCGGCTGGTAGTGCACGTCCAGAGCGCCTCGGTCGATCGCCTCGCGCAGCTCGACGGCCAGCGGCAGCTGCCGGGAACTCTCCAGCACCGTCCGGTTGCGGCCCGCCTGCTTGGCCCGGTAGAGGCCGACATCGGCGCGGCTGACCAGCAGCGAGCCGGACTCACCCGGCTGCCACGAGGTGACACCGGCCGAGCAACCGGTGGTGACCGCCGCGCGCAGCTGTTCGGTGAGCAGGATCGCGGCCTGCTCGGTGACATTGGGCAACAGCAGCGCGAAGGCGTCGCCGCCGTAGCGGGCCAGGCGCTGGTCGGGGGCGAGCAGCTTGGACCAGGTGTCGGCCACCCGCTGCAACACGGCGTCGCCGGCGCGGTGGCCGAGGTGGTCGTTGATCTTCTGGAAGCGGTCGAGGTCGACCAGCACCAGCGACAGGCTCTGCCCGGTGCGGGTGGCCTGGGTGATCGCGGTGTTCAGCGCCCGGTCGAAGCCGCGCCGGTTGAGCAGGCCGGTGAGCACGTCGATGTCGGCCTCGGAGGCCATCCGGGTGAGGATGCCGACCACCACGCCGACCCCGACGGTCACGCCCGCCGGGATGATGCCCGACCACCAGTCGAAACCGCGGGTCGGCACCACCCACAGGCACAGCGCCACCGCGAAGGCGATGTGCGCGGCGGCCTGGGTCATGCGGAAGAACAGCGCGGCGTCGCAGGCGATGAAGACGTAGAAGGAGGCAAGGCCGAGTGCGCCGGTGGTGTTCGGGAAATCGTGCACGGCGATGGTGACGAGCACCGTCGCGACCGCCACGTAGCCGTGATGGATCGCGTGCGGCAGGCGCGGCCCCCATGCGAGCAGCGTCAAGCCGAGCAGCAGCGCGATCGCCGCCGCGGTACCGACCAGCAGCCGATTACCCTCGTCACCCGGGGCGACCGCGGTGATCGCCAGGCCGAGCACGCCACCCATGACGTAGAACGCCCCGGTGGTTCTCGCCATGACCATTGCCGTCGCCAGCGCCGATGCCGCCCGCACCCGGGTTCGGGTATCGCCGCGCGCCCCGATTCCTCGCACGCCCCACAGCCTAGACACTGCACAGCACCCTGGTCGCCACATCCACCAATTCCGACATCGCGACCCCGTCCCGCTCCCGGCCTGCTACTTCACCGGGCGCAGGACGTCGGTGCCGACGAAGGGGACCAGCGCCGCGGGCACGCGCACCGAGCCGTCGGCCCGCTGGTGGTTCTCCAGGATCGCCACGATCCACCTGGTGGTGGCCAGGGTGCCGTTCAGCGTGGCGGCGATCTGCGGTTTCCCGTTCTCGTCGCGATAGCGCACCGACAGCCTGCGCGCCTGGAAGGTGGTGCAGTTGGAGGTGGAGGTGAGCTCGCGGTAGGTGCTCTGGCTCGGCACCCAGGCCTCGCAGTCGTACTTGCGGGCCGCGGAACTGCCGAGGTCACCGGCGGCGACGTCGATGATGCGATAAGGCACCTCTACGGCGGCGAGCATCTCGCGCTCCCAGTCCAGCAGCCGTTCGTGCTCGGCCTCGGCCTGGTCGGGCGTGGTGTAGACGAACATCTCGATCTTGTCGAACTGATGCACCCGGATGATGCCCCTGGTGTCCTTGCCGTAGCTGCCCGCCTCCCGGCGGAAGCACGACGACCAGCCCGCGTAGCGCTTCGGGCCCGAGGACAGGTCGATGATCTCGTCGGCGTGGTAGCCGGCCAGCGGCACCTCCGAGGTGCCGACCAGGTACAGATCGTCGTCGGCCAGGTGGTAGACCTCGGCCGAGTGCTGGCCGAGGAAGCCGGTGCCCGCCATGATCTCCGGGCGGACGAGCACCGGCGGGATCATCATGGTGAAGCCGTTGGCCACGGCCTTCTGCGCGGCCAGCTGCAACAGGCCGAGTTGCAGCATCGCGCCGTGGCCGGTGAGGAAGTAGAAGCGCGAGCCGGAGACCTTGGCGCCGCGCTCCATGTCGAACAGGCCGAGCGATTCGCCGAGTTCGAGGTGGTCCTTGGGCGTGAAATCGAATTCCGGGACATCGCCGACGGTTTCCAGCAGGGCGTAGTCGTCCTCGCCGCCCGCAGGCACGTCCGGCAGCACCACGTTGGAGATGGCGCGGTGGGCGGCCGCCAGATCGGCGTCCGCGGCGGCCTGGGCGGCCTCGGCCTCCTTGACCTCGACCGACAGCTCGCCGGCGCGGGACAGCAGCGCGGGCCGGTCCGCCTCGGCGGCCTTGCCGATCTGCTTGCTCAGCGCCTTCTGCTCGGCGCGCAGGTTGTCCGCGGCGGCGACCGCCGCGCGCCTGGCCGCGTCGGCCTCTAGCAGGGCGTCGACCAGAGCCGGGTCTTCACCACGCGCGCGCTGCGAGGCACGCACCACGTCGGGGGCCTCCCGCAGGAGTCGGAGGTCGATCATGGGCAATCAGCCTAGTCCTCGGCTCGCGGCCTGGTGCGCACGGCATCCCGGCGTCGTCCGCGGGCGCTCGCGGCCGCGCGCGAACGGTCTCGTGGCACCGTGCGGGGGCGGCTGCCATGATGGAGCGCGATGTCCACCGACGATGTGCCACAGACGCCTGCGCCCGAGCCGGGTTCCCGGGGGCGCTCCGGCCTGTTCCGCGCGCGCGGCGACCGGGCGCGTTCCGGGAAGGGCCGCGCCGGGAAGCCGAGCACGGCCGCGGCGGGCGGAACGGACCCGATCGACGACACCGATCCCGGCATCGGCGCGACCGATCCGATCGGCGACACCGACCCGCACGGGACGGCCACCGTTCCCGCCGGCGGGGACGCGTCGTCGGGCGGCCTGTCGGCGCACAAGCTGCGCTGGGGTCTGCTGGCCACGGCGGCGGGCGCGGTGGTGGCCGCGCTGGTCACCCTCGCCGTCACCGGCTTCGAGAGCGATTCCGCGCCCGAGGTGCACAGCCCGGCCGCGCCCGCGCACACCGTGCTGGACAAGGAGTTCGGCACCGCCTCCACCGGCGACTGCCTGAGCTGGAGCAAGGCCGACCGCAGCGACCTGGTGAAGGTCGACTGCGCCAACCGGCACCTGTTCGAGGTGGCCGCCGACATCGACATGTCCCGGTATCCCGGCGTGGAGTTCGGTCCCGGCTCCCGTTTCCCCGACTCGCTGCGGCTGACCGAACTCAAGGAAGAGCACTGCGTGCCCGCGGTGCAGCGCTACATGAACGGCAGGTACGACCCGCGCGGGCGCTACGTGGTCGGCCTGATGTACCCGAGCGCCGACGGCTGGGCGGCGGGCGACCGCACGCTGCGCTGCGGTCTGCAGTTCTCCGCGAGCACCGGTGCGCCGCTGCCCCCCACGGGCAGCGCGCGCGCCCAGGGCCAGTCCAAGATCTTAGAGCCCGGCACCAGCCGCGGCATCAACCAGAACCAGCCCCCCGCCCCGGGCGAGTGCGCGCCGGGGGCATA
>NZ_JARWRU010000629.1 GCF_029867845.1 Nocardia farcinica
CGCCGGCGCTCGCCCCTTGGCGGCGTTGGGGGGGTGGTGGCGCCCCGCCCCCCCTTCGGGGCTCCGCCGGTGGGCGGCCCGCGGGGGGCGCCCTCGACCTTGTCCAGGGTCTGCTTGAAATCGGTTTGGACGCTGGAGTTGTGGTAGATCGTCGTGAAGTAGGTGCGCTCGGTGTGCGCGTGGAAGTCCAGCAGGCATTCGGCGAGTTCGGCGGCGAAGCCGGCCTCGTCGGTGCTCGCGAGATCGCGCACGCGCTCCCGCCACAGCGCGTGCGTGGCGGGCCAGGCGGCGGCGAAGGCGTCCACGGTGGCGAGTTGGTCGCGGTAGCTCTTCTCCACGGCCAGCGCGGCGGGCAGCGCCCTGGCGATGGTCCCGACGTTGATCGGGGTGCGGTGCGGGCCCTCGGGACCGTAGTCGTTGAGCACGCCGAGGTCGTCGTCGAAATGCTGTTCGTCGAAGCCGGGGATCTTGAAGAAGCACTGCTTGACCGCGCTCACGTTCCAGTAGGCGCGGCCGTAGTACATGGCCATCCAGTCCTGCGTCACGCCAGGCTCCGCCAGCTTGAGCCGCTCGAAGAACGCCTGCATGGAGAACTGGAAGGCGTTGTCGTACAGCGAGAACATCATCGGCGTGCAGACCCGCGCCGAGACGCCGCCGTCGCGCAGGTCGGCGTCGGAGAACTG
The DNA here is from genome assembly GCF_029867845.1 of Nocardia farcinica. Classification (GTDB taxonomy): domain Bacteria; phylum Actinomycetota; class Actinomycetes; order Mycobacteriales; family Mycobacteriaceae; genus Nocardia; species Nocardia farcinica_A. The sequence goes on from NZ_JARWRU010000629.1 coordinate 684, forward strand.
GTCGATGTCGGTGCGCCAGGAGATGGCGGTGATCGCCCGCGACTGCAACAGCCACAGCGTGCCGTCGCGGTCGACCGCCCACTCGATGTCCTGTGGCCGGTGCCGGAAGGCCTGCACCTCCAGCAGCAGCGCGGCCAGGGCTGCGGTCGTCGCCTCCGCGAGTTCGACGTTCTCGCCGCCCGGGTCGCGCTCCACCACGTCGCCGTCGCGCAGCCGCAGCGTGTACCGGGTCGGGGTCACGTGCCCGGAGACCAGGCGCTCGCCCAGGCCCGTGCAGCACTCGACCAGGGCGTGGTCCTCGATGCCGCTCATGGCGTCGATGCTGAAGCCGACGCCCGCGTACTCGGCGTCGACCATCCGCTGCACCAGCACCGCGACCGACGCTTTCGCGTCGGCGTATCCGTTCCTGGCCAGGTAGGTGCGCACCCGCTCGTTGTCCACCGAGCGCCTGCACTCGGCGATGCGCGTGCGCAGCGCGGCCGCGTCGGTGATGTCGAGATAGGACTCGTACTGGCCGGCGAAGCTGGCGTCGTCGAGATCCTCGAGCACGCCGCTGGAGCGGGCGGCGACCGGGAAACCGCCGAGGGTGCTGACCCATTCGGTCAGGTCGTCGTCGGAGACGGCGTCGAGATCGAACTCGGCGGGCAGCACGAAACCGGGCGGCACCTCGAAGCCCGCGGCCGTCAGCTCGTGCAGCGTCGCGGCCTTGCCGCCCGCGCGGGCGGGATCGAAGTCGGCGGCGCCGAGGAACATGGGGCCGGTGGCCGGGTGGCCGGACGGGGCGGGATGGTCGGACACGGTGGAGGCTCCTGTCGGAAGCAGGACGGGACGGACGTCGTGACGGGCCGCGAGTTCGCGCGCCGCCCGCACCCCTTCGACGGTCAGCCCGCCGTAGGAGGGGCTCGCGGTGCCCGGCTCGAAGCCGAGCAGCAGGGTCTCGGCCATGCACGCGTAGACGACACCGGCGGGCAGGCCGGTCTCGGGGAACGTCCTGGCGTGGCCGGTGCGCAGAGCCATCCGGCCGCCGCGTACCAGGGTGACGTTCGGCAGCCCGGCGATCGCGGGATCGACGTCGCCGGGGACGGCCAGATCGCACACCAGCACCGGGCGATCGGTGGCGAGCAGGTCCGGGGTCAGTGGCGGCAGCGCCGCATTGGTGGCGGTGAGCACGATGTCGCATTCCCGCAGCGCCGTGAGTTCCTCGCTCACCTGCGGGGTGATCCCGGTGCCCGCGGTCAGCCGGTCGGCCACCCGGCGCAGCCTGCGTTCGGAACCCGCCCGGCCGACCAGCACCATCGAATCCGCGTGCGGGGCCAGCAATTCGGCCATCACCGCACCGATATTGCCCAGCGCGCCGAGGATGCCGACCCGGCGCGCGCCCGGCGACCGGCGGGCCAGCTCGGCGCGGATCACCTCGTGAGCGCAGGCGGCGGTCAGCGAATTGCCCGAGGTGACCGTGACCGCGTCCTCGATCACGTCG
>NZ_JARWRU010000630.1 GCF_029867845.1 Nocardia farcinica
ACGCTGGATGATCCGCAACAGCTCGCCGGGCTCGTAGAAGTCCATGTGCCCGGTGAAGCCGAAGCGGTCGCGCAGCGGGCCGGTGAGCGCGCCGGAGCGGGTGGTGGCCCCGACCAGGGTGAACGGGGCGATGTCGAGCGGGATGGAGGTGGCGCCCGGCCCCTTGCCGACGACGACGTCGACCCGGAAGTCCTCCATCGCCAGGTACAGCATCTCCTCGGCCGGGCGGGCCATGCGGTGGATCTCGTCGATGAACAGCACGTCGCCCTCGACCAGATTGCTCAGCATGGCCGCCAGATCGCCCGCGCGTTCGAGGGCAGGACCGGAGGTGATGCGCAGCGCGGTGCCGAGTTCGGCGGCGATGATCATGGCCATGCTGGTCTTGCCGAGACCGGGCGGGCCGGACAGCAGCACGTGGTCGGGTGTGCTGCCGCGCTGTTTTGCGCCGCGCAGCACCAGGGCCAGTTGCTCGCGCACCCTGGGCTGGCCGATGAAGGTGTCCAGCGACTTCGGGCGCAGGTCGCTCTCGATCTCGCTGTCGGAGCGCAGCAGGTTCGCGGTGAGCGGGAACTGTTCGCCGTACCCGGAATCGAAGCCTGCGCCGATGCCGGAATCGGTGTCGCCGCCGTCCGCGCCGAGGTCCTCGCCGGAGCTGTGTTCGGTCATGACGGCTACCGGTTCCTGCCGAGCGACGACAGCGCCGCGCGCAGTGCCGCGGAGGTGGTGGCGGCGGGCTGTTCGGCGAGCACCGCGTCCACGGCCTGCTCGGCCTGCTTGAGCGGGAAACCGAGACCGGTGAGCGCCTCGACCACCTGGTCGCGGACCGGGGTGAGCACCGCGGCGGGCGCGCTGCCCGGCGGCCCGGCCTGGACCGGCACCTGGTTCACCTTGTCGCGCAGTTCCACCACCATGCGCTCGGCGCCGCGCTTGCCGATGCCGGGCACCCGCGTCAGCGCCGCGACATTGCTCTCGGCCAGCGCCTTGCGCAGCGCTTCGGGCTCGAGCACCGCCAGCACCGCCATGGCCAGCCGGGGGCCGACGCCGGAGACCGTCTGCAACAGCCCGAACAGGTCGCGGGCCTCGGTGTCGGCGAAGCCGTAGAGGGTCATCGCGTCCTCGCGCACGATCATGGCGGTGTAGAGGCGGGCCTGCTCGCCGCGCGAGAGGGTCGCCAGGGTGGCGGGGGTGGCGTTGAGCCGGTAGCCGACGCCCGCGGCCTCGATCACCACGTGGTCGAGCGCGACCTCGACGACCTCACCGCGTATCGACGCGATCACCCGCGCACCGCCTTTCGTCGAACGTCCTGTTGCCCATCGACCCGGGCGGCCTCGACCGCTGCCGTCTCGTCCCCGGCCGCTTTCCGCCGTCCGGGAGCTTGCGCCCGGCCCGGTCGTGGCTGCCCGGCGCGTTCCCGCGCCGCGCGCTGCGCGGCCAGGCGTTCGGCGTACCGCCGCTGCGCCTCGGCGGCCTGTGCCTCGGCCGCGGCCATTCTGGCCATCAGCGTGGCCCGCCAACAATGACAGATCGCCAGGGCCAGCGCATCAGCCGCGTCGGCCGGTTCGGGGGCGGTCTCCAGGCCGAGGATGCGGGTCACCATCGCGGTCAGCTGGGCCTTACCTGCCTTGCCGTTGCCGGTCACCGAGGCCTTGACCTCGCTCGGGGTGTGGAAGACCACCGGTATCCCCCGGCGCGCGGCGGCCAGGGCGATCACCCCGCCCGCCTGCGCGGTGCCCATCGCCGTGCGCACGTTGTGCTGGGCGAACACCCGCTCGATGGCCACGGCCTTCGGCCGGTGCTCGTCCATCCACCGCTCGGCGGCATCGGCGACCAGCATGAGCCGGTGCGCCAGATCCATGTCGGCCGGGGTGCGCACCACGTCGACGGCGATGGCGGTGACGCTGCGGCCGAGGCCGCCCTCGACCATGCTCAGGCCGCACCGGGTGAGCCCGGGGTCGACGCCCATCACCCGCACGACGACCCACCTCTCCCCGGACACGAACAATTGTTCGAGAGTCTAGTGGATGCCGTGAGCGTCTCGCCGCCGCGACACGACCCGCGCCGCGCGGCTACGGCACTGCCGTCAGCACCGGCGTCGCGCGTTCGGCGCTTCGACGGGCCCGGATGCGGCGCACCACCCACTTCTCCGCCTCGGCGACGAAGAAGACCATCAGGCCGACGCCGACCACCTTGGCCCAGTCCAGCGGCGCGAGTCCGGCGGAACCGAACACCCGCTGGAAGAACGGGCCGTAGGTGTAGAGCAGTTGCAGGCAGACGCAGGCGGCAACGGCGCCGAGCACGTAGCGGTTGCCGAACAACCCGTCCCGGTTGAGCACCGACCCTTCGATGCGCCTGCTGTTGACCAGGTAGAACATCTCGGCGGCCACGATGGCGTTCACCGCGATGGTGCGCGCCACCTCGACGGTGGTGCCCGAGTCCAGTTCCCACAGGAACAGCCCGAGCGCGCCCGCCATCATCAGCACCGACACCAGCGCGACGCGCCAGGCGAAGAAGGCCGACAGCAGCGATTCGGTGGGCGGGCGCGGCGGCCGTCGCATGACGGTGGCCTCGGTGGGCTCGAAGGCCAGCGCCAGGCCGAGTGTGCTGACGGTGGCCAGGTTGATCCACAGCACCTGGGCCGGGGTGAGCGGCAGGGTCAGCTGGAACAGGATCGCCGCGATGACCACCAGCGCCTCGCCGCCGTTGGTCGGCAGCATGAACAGGACGAACTTCTTGAGGTTGTCGTAGACCCCTCGGCCCTCGCGCACCGCGGCGGCGATGGTGGCGAAGTTGTCGTCGGTGAGAATCATGTCCGCGGCCTCCTTGGCCGCGTCGGTGCCGCCCGCGCCCATGGCGACGCCGACATCGGCGCGGGTGAGCGCGGGCGCGTCGTTCACCCCGTCGCCGGTCATGGCGACGATGTGCCCGTTGTCCTGCATGGCCCGCACCAGCCGCAGCTTGTGCTCCGGGCTGGCGCGGGCGAACACGTCGGTCTCGGCGACGACCCGGCGCAGCGCGTCGTCGTCGAGCGCCTCGATCTGGGCGCCGGTGACCGGTTTCCTTCCCCGGCCGAGCCCCATCTGGGCGCCGATCTCGGCGGCGGTGTCGGCGTGGTCGCCGGTGATCATCTTGACCGTGATGCCCGCGCGGTGGCATTCGCGCACCGCGGCCACGACCTCCTCGCGCGGCGGGTCGATGATGCCG
>NZ_JARWRU010000631.1 GCF_029867845.1 Nocardia farcinica
CCACGGGGGCGGCAGGCGGCGGGCGGCCCCCCCCCGTCCCGGGCGCCCCCCCCCCCGCTCCCCCCCCCCCCCCGCCCCCGCGGGGGGGTGGGCCCCGCGGGGCGCCCCCCCGCCCCCCCGGGGGCGGTGAGGCCGCGCGCGTCCGCTCACTCCGCGCAGAGCAGAACCTCAGACGGACCAGAACGCGCCTGCCACGAAGATCAGCACCAGCACCAGCGGGATCATGATCAGCGCGTTGGTGACCGCGGCCGCGACGCCGAGCGACTCCCGCTTGTTGTGGCCGACGATGCCGAGCACGATCCCGGCGGGCCCGGTCACCAGCGCGGGCAGGCCACACATCGTCAGCAGCGCCAGCACGCCGGCGGCGGCCAGCGAGAAGCTGATGATCGAGAAGATCTGGGTCTGCGTCTCGACGTACCCGTGCGGGGTCGGCATCCCGGGCGGGCTGTACGCCGGCGGCGGCACGTAGGCGCCCGGCGGCGGCCCGCTGTAGGGCTGGGCTGGACCGGCCTGCCCCGGATAGGGGTGACCGGCGGGCGGGGACGGCGCGGTGTACGGCGGGACCGGCGGCCGCGTTCCCGGCTGCCCGGGATAACCGCCCGCCGCGAACCCGAAGGGCGCGCCGTACGGCGGCTGCGGCACGGGCGTGGCCGGTGGGGCGGGATAGGACGGATAGGACGGGTACGAGGGATAGGCCGACGGCGGCGTCCCGGCCACCTGATCGCCCACCCCGCCGAATCCCGCCCCGGTCGTGTCCGCCCCGGAACCGGCCTTGCCCAGATCGATGCCCGGCCGGGCATCCTCCGGCGTCGTCATCGTGCGCCCCCCTGCTCTGTCGTCGACACGGTGCGCCGCCCGCACCCATGGGTATCGGCGAACGCTTCGCATACGTATCACGGAAACGGCTGATCGCGCACGCCGCACCGGCCCGCCGACCCGGCGGTCTCCGCCCGCCCTCGCCCGTGGTTCCCGGTGCGTGCACGCGGAAGTGACTGTGCCGCAACAGCCCCCGCGACGAGACGAGGGGCGGCCCGGATGAACCGGGACCGCCCCTCGCAAGGGCCTCGGGTCAGGCGTTGCCGTTGAACAGGCCGGTCACCGACCCGTTCTCGAAGACCTCGCGGATGGTGCGGGCCAGCAGCGGGGCGATGCTCAGCACCGTCAGCTGCGGGAACTTCTTGTCCTCGGTGATCGGCAGAGTGTTGGTGACCACGACCTCGCGCGCGCCGCAGGCGGCCAGGCGCTCGGCGGCGGGCGCCGACAGCACGCCGTGGGTGGCGGCGATGACCACATCGCCCGCGCCGGCCTCGCGCAGCACGCGCACGGCCTCGGCGATGGTGCCGCCGGTGTCGATCATGTCGTCGATCAGGATGCAGGTGCGGCCGTCGACGTCACCGACCGGACGGTGCGACTTGACCTGGTTGGGCACCAGCGGGTCGCGGGTCTTGTGGATGAACGCCACCGGGGCGCCGCCCAGCGCGTTGGCCCACTTCTCGGCGACCTTCACCCGGCCCGCGTCGGGGGAGACGATGGTGATGTTGTCCAGGCTGTAGTTGGCCCGCACGTGCTCGGAGAGCTGGAACAGCGCGTGCATGTGGTCGACCGGACCGTCGAAGAAGCCCTGGATCTGATCGGTGTGCAGGTCGACGGTGATGATGCGGTCCGCGCCAGCGGTCTTGAGCAGGTCGGCGACCAGGCGAGCGGAGATGGGCTCGCGGCCGCGGTGCTTCTTGTCCTGGCGGCCGTAGGGGTAGAACGGCAGGATCGCGGTGATGCGCTTGGCCGAACCGCGCTTGAGCGCGTCGATCATGATCAGCTGTTCCATCAGGTGCTGATTCACCGGGGCGGGGAAGCTCTGTAGGACGAAGGCGTCCGAGCCGCGCACCGACTCCTCGAAGCGCACGAAGGTCTCGCCGTTGGCGAAATCACGGGCGGTCTGCGGGGTGACCTCGACGTCCAGTTCCTTGGCGACCTGCTCGGCGAGCTCGGGATGCGCGCGTCCGGAGAAGAGCATCAGGTTCTTCTGGTTCTCGATCCATGATGCGGTCACTGCTGTTCGCCATCCTTTTGCTCGGTTGCGTGACTTGACTTCTCATCGGCCGCGAGGGCACGGGCCGCCGCGATCGCCGCCGCGGTTCCGGGCCGGTTCCGGGGCACCCAGTTCTCGAGATTCTTCTGCGGCCCGCCGGAGACCGCCAGAGCTCCGGGCGGAACGTTCCTGCGCAGTACAGTACCCGCCGCCGTATAGGCGCCGTCACCCACGGTCACCGGCGCGACGAACATGGTGTCGCTGCCGGTGCGCACGTGGGACCCGACGACGGTGTGGTGCTTGTTGACTCCGTCGTAGTTGACGAACACGCTGGACGCGCCGATGTTGCTGTGCTCGCCGATGGTCGCGTCGCCGACGTAGGTCAGGTGCGGCACCTTGGAGTGCGCGCCGATGGCGGCGTTCTTGGTCTCCACGAATGCGCCGAGTTTGCCCGATTCGCCCAATGTGGTGCCCGGCCGGAGGTAGGCGAACGGGCCGACGGTCGCGCCCGCGCCGATCACAGCGCCGGAACCGTGCGTGCGCACCACCGAAGCGCCGTCGCCGACCACCACGTCGGTGAGCGTGCTGTCCGGGCCGATCTCGGCGTCCTCGCCGACGACGGTGTTGCCCAGCAACTGGGTGCCCGGCCGCAGCACGGCGTCGCGGCCGATCCGCACGCTCGCGTCCACCCAGGTGGTCGCCGGGTCGATCACGGTGACGCCGGCGCGCATGTGGCGTTCCAGGATGTAGCGGTTCATGGTGCGGGTGGCCTCGGCCAGTTGCACTCGGTCGTTGACCCCCGTGACCTTGGCCGCGTCGACCAGCCGCGCGCCGTGCACCGGGTGGCCCGCCTCGTGGGCCAGCCGCAGCACGTCGGTCAGGTACAGCTCGTGCTGGGCGTTGGCGGTCGAGAGCCTGCCGATCATGGCGCGCAGCACGGTGACGTCGAAGGCGTAGACACCGGAATTGACCTCGGTGATCGCGGCCTGCTCCGGCGTGGCGTCGGCGTGCTCGACGATCGCAACCACCTGGTCGTCGCCGTCGCGCACGATCCGGCCGTAGCCGTTGGGATCGTCGGGCACGAAGGTCAGCACGGTGACCGCGGAACGCTCCTGGTAGCTGCGGTGCTCGTCGAGCAGCGCGCCCAGGGTGTGGCCGTCGAGCAGTGGCACGTCCGCCGAGGTCACCAGCAGATCGCCGGTGAAGTCCGCGGGCAGCGAACGCAGCGCGCACTGCACGGCGTGGCCGGTGCCGAGCTGCTGTTCCTGGACGGCCGGGGTGATCTCACGGCCGAGCTCGGACGCGACCTCGGCCACCGCCGCGCCGACCTGCTCGCGGTCGTGGCCGACGACGGTGATCAGATGAGTCGGGTCGATCTCGTTCGCGGCATGCAGCGCGTGGGCGAGCATGCTCCGGCCGGCGAGCGAATGCAGCACTTTGGGGGTCTTCGACCGCATTCGCGTCCCGGCTCCGGCGGCGAGAACGACGACGGCGGTCTGCTGTGGCATGGATCTCCCTCGGGCGCCTGTCCTCGAACTTGCATGTGACGTGCGTGGTCAGCGATGTGCGGGGCCGACGATAGTCACGGTGCCGGTGTGCTCCGCCGCCAGGACTCGAACCTGAACTATCTGAACCAAAATCAGAGGTGCTGCCATTACACCACGGCGGACCGTCGCACCGGCGGATGCTGGCGAGCCCGCCGCTGTGCCTCGGCACGAGGGAAATACTCGCACGAGAACCCGGCCGGAGTCGAACCGCCGCACGGTCGCCACGGGCCTGTCGCGGCGGGGCGGCCCGGCGCGTCACGTACCGGACGGTAGGGTCGGAGGACGAGTCGCCGGGGGTGGGTGCCGATCCGCTCCCGGTGGGGAAGGGCGATCGGGACCGGTGAGCTCGCCGTCCGGTCATGAGACGCGAGAGGCGGGACCAGTGTCGTCATCGTCCACGGCGCCGTCGGGGGAGCCGAACCGGGCACCGCGCCCGCGGATGACGGGAACCCAACGGCGGCAGCAGTTGATCGAGATCGGACGGTCGCTGTTCGCCGAACGCGGGTACGACGCCACCTCGGTGGAGGAGATCGCCCAGCGCGCGCAGGTCTCCAAACCGGTGGTCTACGAACACTTCGGCGGTAAAGAGGGCTTGTACGCGGTGGTGGTCGACCGCGAGATGTCCATGCTGCTGGAGATGATCACCTCCTCGCTGACCCGCAACCGTTCGCGGGTCCGCCTGGAACAGGTGGCCCTGGCGCTGCTGACCTACATCGAGGAGCGCACCGACGGCTTCCGCATCCTGGTGCGCGATCAGGCCGGGACCGCCACCGGCGAGGAGAGCCGCTACTCCAGCCTGCTCAACGAGGCCGTCAACGAGGTGGCGCACATCCTGGCAGGCGATTTCGGCCGCCGCGATCTCGACCCGGACCTGGCCACGCTCTACGCTCAGGCGCTGGTCGGTATGGTTTCCACCGCCGCGACCTGGTGGCTGGACGTGCGCGAACCCTCCAAGGAAGTAGTGGCCGCGCACCTGGTGAATCTGTGCTGGAACGGCCTGAGCCATCTCGAGTCCGACCCCCGGCTGGATTCCCAGTGGCCCACCGGGACGGTGACCGACTAGCGGTGGCGGGGTGGTAACCAGAGGATAGCAGTGCTTCTCCGCATGGATGCTCGAATTGGTCGCCCGGCGCCCGCCTGGTGGTACGGTTCTCCCAACCTCTGGGTGCTGTTCGGGCGGTATGTCGGTCTCGGTTCAGGATGTCGGTCTACTTCAGGATGGCTGGATTCAGTGATGACAGGCGGATCTGATGGTTAGGCAAGCGCGCGCGGAGATCACCCGTGATTCCGTCCTCGCCGGTGCTGCCGATGTCTTCTTACGGCTGGGTTATGCCAACGCGAGCCTCAGCGAGATCATCGCGCAGTCCAATGTGACCAAGGGCGCCTTGTACTTTCACTTCGGATCGAAGGAAGAACTGGCCCGCGCCGTGGTCGACCAGGGCAACGAGCGGCTGATCAACTCCTGCCAGGGCTTCTTCGACACCAGGGTGCCCGCGCTGGAGGCGTGCATCGGGATCACCTATGTCGTGGCCGACCTGTCGATGAACGACCCCATGGTCGGCGCCATGCTCAAGCTCACCCACCAGATCGGCGACTACAAGGGCGCCCAGGGCGAGAACATCTCCAAGACCTGGGCCGATACCTACCGGTTGCTCGCCGAGCGCGCCATCGCCCAGGGCGATCTGGAGCCCGGCCTCGATCCCGACACCGTCGGCCTGCTACTGCACGAGGTGGCCGCGGGCGTGCACATCGTGGCCGTCGGCACCGAGTCCATCGACCAGATGGCCGCCAGGATGGAGCGGGCCTGGTACTTCCTGCTGCCCGCCATCGTCCCGCCCGAAAAGCTGTCCTACTTCCGCGAATTCGCCGCCAGGCGGCTGCGCCGCTACGTCCCGTAGCGCAACCGGCCGGCGAACGGGGGTGTCTCAGCCGAGGAGCGCCGAGAGCCCCATGCCGAGCACGAACACCGGCGCCGCGAGCAGGGCCGCGCTCGTCGCCGTGCCCAGCGCCGCGCCGAGCATGCGCGGTGTGCGGCGGGCGGCGAACACCACGGACGCGATCACGAGCACAGCCGTGCTCGCCTTCCATGCCGTCGAGTCCGCATCGCGGGGCGGGCGGATCGCCGACCGGATGCCGTGATTAGACTCGGTTGGCTGTGCTGAGCGCCCGACCCGAGTTCAGGAGTCGTTGATGTCCTCGTCTCGTCCACCACTGGCCGGACTGGCCGCGGTCGCCGGTGCCGACGCCGCGTTGCGCACCGTCACCGACCAGGTCGGTTCGTCCTCGGTCGACATGGTGGCGCCCGCGGCGGCCCGTTCGTTCGTCGCGGTGACGATGGCGCGGCAACGGCCGGGGGGCGTGGTGACCGCCAGCGGCCGGGAGGCCGACGACCTGACCGTGGAGCTGACCGAGATGCTCGGCGACACGGTGGCCCAGTTCCCGTCCTGGGAGACGCTGCCGCACGAGCGGCTCTCGCCCGGCGCCGACACCGTGGGCAGGCGGCTGGCGGTCATGCGCAGGCTCGCCCATCCCGAGGACCGGGTCTTCCCGCCGCTGCGGGTGCTGGTCACCACGGTGCGCTCGCTCATGCAGCCGATGGCGGCCGGTCTCGGCGACATCGAGCCGATCGTGCTGCGCGAAGGCGCCGAACTGGACTTCGACGCGCTGCTGAACCGGCTGGCCGAGTTCGCCTACACCCGCGTCGACATGGTCGGCAAGCGCGGTGAGTTCGCGGTGCGCGGCGGCATCCTCGACCTGTTCCCGCCCACCGCCGACCATCCGGTGCGGGTGGAGTTCTGGGGCGACGAGATCACCCAGGTGCGTGCCTTCTCGGTGGCCGATCAGCGGTCGCTGCCCGAGGTCGGGGTGGACACCGTGGTCGCCACTGCGTGCCGGGAGCTGCTGCTCACCCCGGGGGTGCGTGAGCGCGCCGCCGAGCTCGGCAAGGAGCACGCCGCCGACGCCGCCCTGGTGGAGATGCTGGACAAGCTGGCCGAGGGCATCCCGGTGGAGGGCATGGAGGCCCTGCTGCCGGTGCTGCAACCCGGGGAGCTGCGCCTGCTCACCGAGCAGCTGCCCGACGGCGCCCACCTGCTGCTGTGCGACCCGGAGAAGATCCGCACCCGCGCCGCCGACCTGGTGCGCACCGGCGCGGAGTTCCTGGAGGCCTCCTGGACCGCGGCCTCCTTCGGCGCCGACGCCCCGATGGGCGCGGGCGGCCTCGACCTGGCCGCCTCCACCTACCGTCCGCTGGACACCATCGCCGAGGACGCCGCGCGGCGCGGGCTGCCCTGGTGGTCGCTGAGCCCGCTGGCCTCCGGCGATCCGGCCGAGGTGGTGCTGCCGGTGCAGCAGGCCCCGACCGCGCGCGGCTCCGAGGAGATGGTCGCCACCATCTTCGCCTCACTGCGCGCCCATGTGACCACCGGCGGCCGTGCGGTGGTCGTCGTCGCCGGCCACGGCACCGCCCAGCGGGTGTCCGAGCGGCTGGCCGACGCCGAGGTGCCCGCCGCCACACTGGCCCCCGGCGCCGAACCCGAGCCCGGCGTGGTGGGAGTGCTGTGCGGCTCGCTGCACGACGGCGTGATCTTCGACGACGCGAACCTGGTGATCGTCGCGGAGTCCGATCTGACCGGTAACCGGGTCACCGCCCCCGGCGAGGGCAAGCGGCTGCCCGCCAAGCGCCGCAACCAGGTCGACCCGCTGGCGCTGAACGCGGGCGACATGGTGGTGCACGATCAGCACGGCATCGGCCGGTTCGTGGAGATGATCGAGCGCACCGTGGGCGGCGCGCGCCGGGAGTACCTGGTCATCGAGTACGCGCCGAGCAAGCGCGGCCAGCCCGGCGACCGGCTGTTCGTGCCGATGGAATCGCTGGACCAGCTCTCGCGCTATGTCGGCGGCGAGATGCCGAGCCTGTCCAAGCTGGGCGGCTCGGACTGGGCCAACACCAAGCGCAAGGCGCGCAAGGCGGTTCGCGAGATCGCCGGTGAGCTGGTGCAGCTCTACGCCGCCCGCCAGGCCGCGCCCGGTCACGCCTTCGGCCCGGACACCCCGTGGCAGAAGGAGATGGAGGACGCCTTCGCCTTCACCGAGACCGTCGACCAGATGACCGCCATCGCCGACGTCAAGGCCGATATGGAAAAGCCGGTGCCGATGGACCGGGTGATCTGCGGCGACGTCGGCTACGGCAAGACCGAGATCGCGGTGCGCGCGGCGTTCAAGGCGGTGCAGGACGGCAAGCAGGTCGTGGTGCTGGTGCCGACCACCCTGCTGGCCCAGCAGCACCTGCAGACCTTCACCGAGCGGGTCGCCGGCTTCCCGGTGACCGTGAAGGGCCTGTCGCGCTTCACCGATCCGGCCGAGTCACGGGAGGTGTTGCAGGGCATGGCCGACGGCGAGGTCGACATCGTGGTCGGCACGCACCGGCTGTTGCAGACCGGCGTGCGCTGGAAGAACCTCGGCCTGGTCATCGTCGACGAGGAGCAGCGCTTCGGTGTCGAGCACAAGGAGCACATCAAGGCGCTGCGCACCCACGTCGACGTGCTCACCATGTCGGCCACCCCGATCCCGCGCACCCTGGAGATGAGCCTGGCAGGCATCCGCGAGATGTCGACCATCCTCACCCCGCCGGAGGAGCGCCACCCGGTGCTCACCTACGTCGGCGCCTACAACGACAAGCAGGTCACCGCCGCCATCCGCCGCGAGCTGCTGCGCGACGGCCAGGTGTTCTACGTGCACAACCGGGTGTCCTCGATCGACAAGGCGGCCAAGCGCATTCGCGACATGGTGCCCGAGGCCAGGGTGGTGGTCGCGCACGGCCAGATGAACGAGGACACCCTCGAGCGCACCGTGCAGGGCTTCTGGCAGCGCGAGTACGACGTACTGGTGTGTACCACCATCATCGAGACCGGCCTCGACATCTCCAACGCCAACACCCTGATCGTCGAGCGCGCCGACACCCTCGGCCTGTCCCAGTTGCACCAGCTGCGCGGCCGCGTCGGGCGTTCCCGCGAGCGCGGCTACGCCTACTTCCTGTATCCGGCGGAGAAGCCGCTCACCGAGACCGCCTACGACCGGCTGGCCACCATCGCGCAGAACTCCGATCTCGGCGCGGGTATGGCGGTGGCCATGAAGGATCTCGAGATCCGCGGCGCGGGCAATGTGCTCGGCGCCGAGCAGTCCGGTCACGTCGCCGGCGTCGGCTTCGACCTGTACGTGCGGCTGGTCGGCGAGGCGGTGGAGGCCTATCGCGCCGCCGCCGTCGGCAAACCGATCACCTCCGAGGAGGTCATGGAGGTGCGCATCGACCTGCCCGTCGACGCGCACATCCCGCCCGACTACATCGCCAGCGACCGGCTGCGCCTGGAGGCCTACCGCAAACTGGCGGCCGCGCACGACGATTCGACACTGGCCGCTGTTGTGGAAGAACTCGTCGACCGCTACGGCCCGCTGCCGGTCGAGGTCGGCCGCCTGGTGTCGGTGGCCAGGCTGCGGTTGCTGGCCAGGGAGTACGGCGTCACCGAGATCGCCGTCACCGGAACCACGCTGAAGATCTCCCCGCTGCCGGGGCTGCCTGACTCCAAGCAGTTGCGGCTCGCCCGGCTCTACCCGACCGCGAGCTACAAGGCGGCCAGCGGCGTGGTGCAGTTGCCGCTGCCCCGGGTGGAGGACAGCGTGGGCGCCGAGCGGGTGCGCGATGTGCGGCTGTTGCAGTTCATCGCCGATCTGTTGCTGGCGCTGGACGGCAAGGCCAAGGGCGCGGTGGACATGAGCGTGGCGACCGAGGCGACGGTGGCGCGATGACGGTGGCGCGATGACGGTGGAACGATCCGGCGCCGGGGATGTCGAACTCGTCTCCGCCGGGCTGGCAGGCGCGGTGGAGGTGATGGACCGGCTGTGGCGCTTCGGCGGCTGGGAGGTCACCCAGACCCACGACTCGCTGCGTCCGTACCTGCTCGAGGAGACCTACGAACTGCTCGATGCCATCGGTGCCGACGACGCCGAGACCATCAAGGAGGAACTGGGCGACCTGTTGTTGCAGGTGCTCTTCCACTCCAGGATCGCCGAGGCGGCGGGGGAATTCACGGTGCACGACGTGGCCGCGGCGTTGGTCGCCAAGCTGGTCAACCGCAGCCCGCATCTGCTCGCCCCGGTCATCGACCCGGACGCGAGCGTCGAGGAGAAGATCGCCGCGCAGGAACGTGCCTGGCAGGAGCGTAAATCGGCGGAGAAGACCCGCCGGTCCTGCCTGGACGGCATCGCCATGGCCCAGCCCGCGCTGGCGCTCGCGGAGAAGGTGGTCGCGCGCAGCAGCGCCGCGGGCCTGCCCGCCGATCTGGTGCCGCGGGAGCTGCGGGTGGTCCACCTCGGCGGCCGGGACAGCGCCGAGGAGCGGCTGCGCAAGGCGGTGCTGGCCTTCGCCGCGCGGATCAGGGCCGCCGAGGACGCCGCCGAGGCCGAGCGCGGTACGCGCGCCGCGCTGTCCGCCGAGGACTGGAGACGTCTGCTGCCCCTTCGTCCATCGGACACCGACTCGTCACCGTCCTGAGAGGAACGCGTCGCCGGACTTCGATATTCTTTGGTCGAATTCCGAAACCGACGGTGGTGCTGCCACCGGGAGGGGTGCCAGTCCGGTGCCGATCGACAGAGTCGCGGAGTATCCGCGGCCCGACCATATTCTGTTCCATTTCAGCGACACACATCTGATCGCGGGCGACGGCGAGCTGTACGGCGCTGTCGACGCCGATGAGCGGCTGCGCGAACTCATCGCGCACGCCGAGGCCAGCCGCATCAAGCCCACCGCCATCGTCTTCACCGGCGATCTCGTCGACCGGGGCGAGCCCGACGCCTACGACAAGCTGCGCGCGCTGGTCGAGCCGTTCGCACGGCGGGTCGGCGCGCCGGTGATCTGGGTGATGGGCAATCACGACGACCGGCGCACCATGCGCCGCCGCCTGCTCGACCAGCAGCCCACCGGCCTGCCCTTCGACGAGGTGCGCACCGTCGACGGACTGCGCGTCATCGCGCTGGACACCACGGTGCCCGGCCACCACCACGGCGAGGTCACCGACGAGCAGCTGGACTGGCTGCGCGATGTGCTGTCCGAGCCCGCGCCGTTCGGCACCATCCTGGCCATGCACCACCCGCCGGTGCCCTGCCTGCTCGACCTGGCCGTCACCGTGGAGTTGCGTGACCAGCGCAGGCTGGCCGATGTGCTGCGCGGCAGCGACGTGCGCGCCATCCTGGCCGGGCACGTGCACTTCTCGACCTTCGCCACCTTCGCAGGCATCCCGGTCTCGGTGGCCTCGTCGAGCTGCTACACCCAGGACCTCTCGGTCGCCGAGGGCGGCCTGCGCGGCCGCGACGGCGCGCAGTCGTTCAACTTCGTGCACGTCTATCCCGACACCGTCATGCACTCGGTGGTGGCGATCGACTCCGGCGCCACGGTCGGCGAGCCAGCCACGCCGGAACAGGCCGCGGCGCGGCTGGCCGCCGAGGGCATCGTGATCGCCCCGGCGGCCCGCATCCCGCAGGTCATGCGGCGCCGGCAGTCGGCTCCACACGGTGGTGACGGGCCGGCTCGCTGATCCGCTCCCACGGCGCTGCCGCCGGGTAGTAGTCCGCGAGGAAGCGTGAGACCTCGCGCACCCGTTCGGATTCGGGGACCTCGGGGAAACTGCTGTCGTTGAGGCAGAAGAAGTCCAGGTCGCGGCATTGCGCGATCTCGTCGAGCTCGAGCAGCCCGCTGCGCAGCGTGGTGTCGATGTAGGCCACCCTGGCGGCCTCCTGCGGCACCGCGCGCCCGGTGAACAGCGCGTAGTAGTGGTACAGCGAGTTGGTCACCGAGATGTCGGTGGCGGCGCGGAAGCGGCTGTGGCTGGTGCGCGCGAAGTCCTCGGGGAAGCGCTGCTCCATCTCCCGGAGCACGCTGCGGCGCAGCGGGACCGGGGTGTGCTCGAGGTGGCGGGTGATGACGTGGCCGAAGCGCTGCAGGAGCAGGGCCCGGTTCACGCGCGCGGCGTTCTCGTACCCGCTGCGCCGCTCGTTGCTCGTGCCGGGACCGATGCGCAGGTCGGACTCGATGAACCGGCTCACCCCGGCGGGAGTGAAGAACATCGACGGCCGCACCGGGCGGGCGAAGAACATGTCGTCGTTGGAGTACAGGAAGTGCTCGCTGAGCCCGTCGATGTGGTGCAGCTGGCTCTCCACGGCGTGGGAGTTGAACACCGGAAGGCCCGAGGTGTCGGCGAAGTGGTCGACCGCGCGCACGATGGTGACCTTGGGGTGCTCGGCGAGCCAGGCGGGCGGACGGGAATCGGTGGCGATGAAGATCCGCCGGATCCACGGCGCGTTCTTGTCCACCGAGCGCAGTGCGAAGCGCAGTTCGTCGATCTGGCGGATGCGGGCGTCGGCGTCGTCGCCCTCACCGACGACGACCTGCGCCATCATTCCCGCGCGCCGGGCGCGCAGTTCGGGATCGGAGCCGTCGACCCAGGAGAAGACGATGTCGATGTCGAAATCCACGTCGTCGGCCTGCGGGGCGAACATGCCCGTCAGCGTCGGCCAGGTGAGATCGAACAGGGTGATCTCGGTGTGCTCCACATCGGCCAGGTCGAAAACCGGCCTGGTCAGGGCGTTCGAGCGCGGGCAGGAGACGGTGTCGCCGTGGTACTCCCACAGCTCCAGCTCCACGTGGTGGGCCGGATCGACGTCGCGGCCGAGCCGCAGGATGCCTGGCTCGATACCGTCGCAATAGAATCCGGCGGTCAGCGCGGCGGCCGTCACCCGGTCGGCGACGTCGCGGTGCGCCGCGTCGGCGGCGAGCACCGGCCTCGGCTCGTCGTTGCGGACCAGCAGGAACGGCACGCCGGCATCGGTGAGCTGTTCGCGCAGCCAGACCAGATCGGCCAGCGCTGCCTGCGAGTAGGCGAGATTTCGCACTACGGGGCCGCAGGCACCCCTTGCTCCCGACGGTCGGTTCACCATGTCGTTCTCACCTCACTCACGGCAGGGCGCTGCGCGGCGGGCACACAGCGCGTCGTCGACGGTGTGCGGTCCCACCGGCCGGCGCGGAGCGAGGAGGATGGCTCGAGCGCGGCAGGAGAACAGCACGCAAAGCCGGACAGCCATCGGCCAGCAATCGATGAACGCCCCGTGAACGGGGCGTCGCTATCGAATGATGCATCGGAGCGAACAGTCCGTCAATCGCTGTGAACACCCGTGCACCCGGGACCGGGTGTGGGAACGCTGGTCTGCCAGGGCGCATCCCGGGCGTATGCGCGGTCCCGATGGCCCGGCGCGAGGTGGCCGGATCGCCCTAGACTGGCTCTGTGCGGCACAGCCCGCCGCGCACAACGATCCCACGAGGTGACCAAGTTGACATCCGATCATCCCGAGTTGGACGTGCTCCCGGAGTGGCCACAGGAGACCATCGCCGTGCTGGTCACGACCGATCCGGCGCCGCACGCCATCCCGGTGTCCTGGCCCGTGCGCGCCGGTGACCGCCGCGTCCTGATCTCGTTGAAGTCCGATCGCGGTTCGCTGGCCCGGCTGCGGGAGCGGCCCGAGGTCGCGCTGCTGATCCTCGGTGGCGGGAACGTGGCCCTGTGCGCCCGCGGCGAGGCCAAGGTGATCGCCGAAGAGATGCCCGATGCGCAGGACTATGTGGCCGTGCAGTTGGATGTGGCCGTGATCGATGATCACCGGCAGTCCGCCTTCGCGGTGACGCAGGGCATTCAGCGTCGCGTGCTCGACGAGTCCGAGCTCGACGCGCTGAAGGGCCGATTCGCCACGCTGACCGGCTGGGCACGCGACCCGGCCTGACGGCGCGGCGCACTTCCAATTGAACACCGCAGCGCACTTCCAATTGAACGCCGCACAGCGCACTTCCAATTGAACACAGTCACAACGGATAACCCGCGTGAGGATGCGCGGACGGAAAGGGGATCATGAGCGTCACATTGGCCAAGGGCGGCAACGTCTCGCTGTCGAAGCAGGCCCCGAATCTGACCAAGGTCTCGGTCGGCTTGGGCTGGGATGTCCGCACCACCCCCGGTGCGGACTACGACCTCGACGCCAGCGCGCTGGCGTGCGGTCCCAACCTGAAGGTGCTGTCGGACCAGCACTTCGTCTTCTACAACAACTTGCGCTCGCCGGAGGGCACCATCGAGCACACCGGTGACAATCTCACCGGCGAGGGCGACGGCGACGACGAGACGATCAACATCGACCTGGCGGCCACCCCGCCGTCGATCACGAACATCTTCTTCCCGGTGTCCATCCACGAGGCGGACGTGCGCGGCCAGTCCTTCGGGCAGATCCGCAACGCCTACATCCGCGTCGTCGATCTGAACACCAACGCCGAGCTGGCCCGCTACGACCTCACCGAGGACGCGTCCACCGAGACCGCGATGATCTTCGGCGAGCTGTACCGGCACGGCGGGGAGTGGAAGTTCCGCGCCATCGGTCAGGGTTACGCCTCCGGCCTCGCCGGCATCGCGCGCGACTACGGCGTGAACGTCTAGTCCGTCCGCACGGGGCCGCGCGGCCCCGCGCACTACCCGGCCATGGCCCGCGGCACCTGCCGCGGCCGTGGCCGGGCCTGTTCGGCGAGCAGGGCGAAGTAGCGGCGCAGCATGAGCGCGGCCGTCGTCGCCAGCCCGGCGGTCAGTCCCCACCACACGCCCGCCGCGCCCAGGCCGAGCGGCAGCGCCAGCAGCACCGCGCCGGGCAGGCCGACGCCCCAGTAGCCGATCACCGACAGCCGCAGGCCCGCGCCGGTCTCCTTCAGCCCGCGCAGCAGGCCGGTGCCGATGTTCTGGGCGGCGTCGAAGAACTGCAACACGATGCCGATGAGCAGCAGCGTGTGCGCCACCTCGAGGCCGGCGATGTCGTCGGCTGCCAGGAACGGCCGCAGCACCAGATCAGGGGCGAGCACGTAGACCGTGCCGGTCACCGCGGCCACCAGACCCGCGTAGCGCAGCGCCAGCCAGGCCAGCCCGTGCGCGCGCTCGTGTTCCTCGCGCGCCACCGCCCGGCTGACCAGGATCGAGGCGCCGTGCGAGATGCCGATGGCGACCTGGAAGACGATGTAGATGATCTGGTAGACGACATTGTGGGCGGCCAGCGCCGCCGGGCCGATGGTGCCCATGACCAGCGCGAGCACCGAGAACATGCCCGCTTCCGAGCCGTAGGTCAGCGCGATCGGCGTGCCGAGGCGCAGCTCGGAGACCACTGTCGACCGGCGCACCGGCCACGGCCGCACCGCGAGCATCGGGGCCAGGCCGGTGTCGCGGCGCACCATCGCCCAGAACACGCCGAAGGTGACCAGGTGCACCAGTGAGGTGGCCACGCCGATGCCGGTCAGGCCGAGCGCGGGCAGGCCGGCCCAGCCGTGCATGAAGGCAAGGGCGAGCAGCAGGTTCACCGCGATCGAGCCGAGCGTCACGGTGAGCAGCGCCTGCGGCCGTTGCATGCCGACGGTGTACTGGCGCAGCACCTGGAACCACAGGCAGGGCAGCAGGCCGGGAGCGAGCGCGACCATGAGCGGGCGCGCGGCCTCGAGCACTCCGGCGTCCTGGCCGAGCCACCGCAACGACCAGCCGAGCCCGACGAGCAGCAGGCCGCCGAGCAGGCCGGCGGCGGTGGCGATGAGGAAGCTGGCGCGCACGATGTCGCGCACGTCCGCGCGCGCCGAGACGCCCCGCTTGCCCGCCGCGCCGACGGCCGCGGCGACCTGGTTGCCGGTGCCGGTGATCAGGCCGACGCACATGGTGCGGATCTGGTTGAACAGCACCAGGGCCAGTCCGCCCGCGGCCACCTCGCGCACCCCGAGCGTGCCCATCAGGGCGATGTTGGTGGTCGAGATGGCGACCTGGGCCAGCTGGGTCAGCGCGATGGGCGTGGCCAGCGCGGCGAGTTTGCGTCCGTCGGTCATCGGGCCTCCGCCAACTGGGGCCTGCGGGCGGCGGGCGCGTACCGGCGCAGCAGTTCGCGCACGCGCTCCTCGGCGGCGGGGGCGAGCAGCTCGCGCTCGGCCATCCAGGTGTCGTCGAAGACCGTGTCCAGGTACTTCTCGCCGCCGTCGCAGACGATGGTGACCACGGTCGAGCCGGGCGGAAACTGCTCGAGCCGCTCCAGGCCGACGAACACCGAGCCGCCCGCCGAGCCGCCGATCATCAGCCCGAGTTCGGCGGCGACCGCGCGGGCGGTGGCGAAGGCGTCGGTGTCGGAGACCTTCACGCCCTCGTCGAGCAGGCTGTAGTCCACGGCGGTGCCGATGGTCGCGCCCGGCGGGGTGCCGGTGCCGGACTGCCAGTACGGGCCGCCGGGGCCGCCGAAGGCGATCGAGCCGACCGGTTCCACCCCGATCACCCGAGGCGGGCAGCCGAGCTGGCGCAGCCGGGTCGCGGTGCCGAACAGCGAACCGCCGGTGCCCACCGCCGATAGCAGGATGTCGACCCGCTCCACGTCCTCCAGCAATTCTTCGGCGACCGGGTGGTAGCCGACCGCGTTGGCGTCGTTGTTGTGCTGTTCGGTGAAGTACGCGCCGTCCTCGGCGGCGGCCATGGCCTCGGCCAGGTCCTCCCTGGCCGAGGTCGCCAGTGAGTCGTCGCCGTCGTCGGCGGCGCAGACCAGTTGGGCACCCATGGCTCGCCTCGCGCGCAATTTGTGCTTACAGGCGTGGGGTTCGGCTACGGCGGTGAAGCGATACCCGCGTTAGG
>NZ_JARWRU010000632.1 GCF_029867845.1 Nocardia farcinica
GATCTGCGGCCGCGAGACCCCGGTCTAGCGGGCCTTCACCCCGGTCGCTAAGATCTAGTTGCTTCCGTCGCCGCCGGGACGGCAGGCGACGGGATGGTTCGGCCCGCGCCGCGGGTTCGACTTACGCGAGGCTTGCACACAGCAAGGACACCGACACCTAGGAAAGAAAGATGCCCCCCAAGAAGAAGAAGCTCGCCGGGATCATCAAGCTTCAGATCCAGGCCGGTCAGGCGAACCCGGCTCCGCCGGTGGGCCCCGCCCTCGGCCAGCACGGCGTCAACATCATGGAGTTCTGCAAGGCGTACAACGCCGCGACCGAGTCGCAGCGTGGCAACGTCATCCCGGTCGAGATCTCCGTGTACGAGGACCGGACCTTCGACTTCAAGCTGAAGACCCCGCCTGCCGCCAAGCTGCTGCTCAAGGCCGCGGGTGTGCAGAAGGGCTCGGCCGAGCCGCACCGCACCAAGGTCGCCAAGGTGACCATGGACCAGGTGCGCGAGATCGCCAAGACCAAGATGGAAGATCTCAACGCCAACGATCTCGATCAGGCCGCGAAGATCATCGCCGGTACCGCCCGCTCGATGGGCATCACCGTCGAGGCCTGATTCCGGCGGTCGTCCGGCAACAACTCGGTGGGAGGGTCGGCCAGACCCGTGAACCACTTCTGAACCACGAAGGACAGACAATCATGGCAAAACGAAGCAAGGCGTACCTCGAGGCGGCCGCCAAGGTCGACCGCTCGAAGCTCTACTCCCCGCTGGCCGCCGCGCGGCTGGCCAAGGAGACCGCCACCACCAAGACCGACGCGACCGTCGAGGTCGCGGTGCGTCTCGGTGTGGACCCCCGCAAGGCCGACCAGATGGTCCGCGGCACCGTGAACCTGCCGCACGGCACCGGTAAGACCGCCCGCGTCATCGTGTTCGCGGCCGGTGAGAAGGCCGCCGAGGCCGAGGCCGCCGGCGCCGACGCGGTGGGCGCCGAGGATCTGATCGAGCGGATCCAGGGCGGCTGGCTGGACTTCGACGCGGCGATCGCCACCCCGGATCAGATGGCCAAGGTCGGCCGCATCGCGCGTGTCCTCGGCCCGCGCGGTCTGATGCCGAACCCGAAGACGGGCACGGTCACCAACGACGTGGCCAAGGCCGTCAGCGACATCAAGGGCGGCAAGATCAACTTCCGTGTCGACAAGCAGGCCAACCTGCACTTCGTCATCGGCAAGGCGTCCTTCGACGAGGCCAAGCTGGTGGAGAACTACGGCGCCGCGCTGGACGAGATCCTGCGTGTCAAGCCCTCCACCGCCAAGGGCCGCTACGTCAAGAAGGTGACGGTCTCGACGAACACCGGACCGGGCATCCCGGTGGACCCGAACCGCACCCGCAACCTCCTCGACGAGGACGCGTGAGTCGCACCAGGTAGCACCCTGAACCGTTCGTGGGGGGGGGGGCCCCAAGGCCCCGTGCCCCCCCGACCGGCGGTTTACCGGCCCCGCCCCCCCCCCGGGTGGGGGGATGGGGGGGCGGGGGGGGGGCAGGGGGGGGGGTGGGGGCGTGGTGGGGGCAGTGGTGAGGGTGGCTATCCCATCCA
>NZ_JARWRU010000633.1 GCF_029867845.1 Nocardia farcinica
CGGGGCGGGTGAGGGGGGCGCGCGGGCGGGGCTGCAGGGCGGGCACCCGGTCGCCCAAACCGGATGGGGCGGCCGGTGCGCGGCGCGGCTCGGGTGCGGGTCGCGGCCTGGCGCGGGCGGCCACATCGGCGGGACTCGGTGCGGGGCCCGCGGTGATGTGGGCGAAGGTGCGGGGCGTGCGGGCGGGAGCCGGGGTTGCCGGCCCGGCGCCCTCGCCTGGCGTGCTCTCCGAGAGGGCGGCCGTGTACTCCGCGAGCGACTGGCTGGTGAGGTGCCAGCCGTGGCAGGCCGGGCAGCGGTAACAGCGCTGTTCTCGGCGGCGCGGGTCGTCGTGGTCGACCCCGGAGAGGGCGAGTTCGGCGTCGCCGCGGGTGAAATAGCGCCGCTTGCCACCGTTGACGCAGCGGGTCGTCGGCACCCCGGCCGAACGTTTGCGCAGGTCGTCGCCGCAGCCGAGGGTGATGCGGCCGCCCGCGCGATGCGCACGGGCCCGATCGTGTCGGTGGCTCGGCATAACGTCACTCCCATCGTGTCGCTGAACAATGTTTTCAGGAAATCGAACGATGCTTAACGTAGATTGATACGAAAACATTGTCAACACAGAGCGATGTGATTGACAGTCGCGGGTACTCAGTGAAAGCTGGGGCGAGACGAAAGGAGGGGTAGTGCACGAGGCCCCACAGGTCACGGCCGCGGACATCTCCCGGCTGGCCGGCGTCACCCGCGCGACCGTCAGCAACTGGCGGCGCAGGCACCCCGACTTTCCCTCTCCCACAGGCGGAAGCGAAGCCCGCCCGCTGTTCCCCCTCGCCGAGGTGCGCGACTGGCTGCGCGAGCACGGCGTCGAGTCCGCCGAATCCCCGGTCCGGGAGTTGCGCTCGGTGCTGCGCGCGGCGGTCCGGCCGCGCGACATCCCGGCCCTGATCGACGAACTCCCCGCGCTCGCCGCCGAATCCGGCGCGCGGTCCCAGGACGACGAAGTGGGACGCGCGATCCGGGCGGCGGTGCGCGCGGACGGGCCAAACCCCGAGCACGGCGTCCAGGCCGAACCCGGCCAGGAGGAGATCCCGACGACCCGCCGCTATCCCACCCCCGAACCGCTGGGGCCGGTGG
>NZ_JARWRU010000634.1 GCF_029867845.1 Nocardia farcinica
CCGCGGGGCCCACCCCCCCCCGCAACCGCCAAACGCGGGTCTGGGTGGCCACCCTCCCCCGCTCGGCTCGAGTTCGGATCGGCTCGGCGGTCAGGCCTGAACCGGCTCCGGGGCAACGATGTTCACGGTCTTGCGGCCCCGCTTGGTGCCGAACTCCACCGCGCCCGCCGCCAGGGCGAACAGGGTGTCGTCGCCACCGCGGCCGACGTTCACGCCGGGGTGGAAGTGGGTGCCACGCTGGCGGACCAGGATCTCGCCGGCCTTGACGGTCTGGCCGCCGAAGCGCTTGACGCCGAGCCGCTGGGCGTTGGAATCGCGTCCGTTCCGGGAGCTGGACGCGCCCTTCTTGTGTGCCATAGCAGTGTCTCCTCGGTGATGCTTGCTGGCCGGTGCTTACTTGATGCCGGTGACCTTCAGGACCGTCAGCGGCTGACGGTGACCCTGGCGCTTGTGGTAGCCGGTCTTGTTCTTGAACTTGTGAATGCGGATCTTCGGTCCCTTGGTCTGCTCGACCAGCTCCGCGGTCACCGAACGGCCGGCCAGCGCGGCCGCGTCGGTGGTCAGTTCGGCGCCGTCCACCACGAGGACGGGCGAGAGCTCGACGGCGGTACCCGGCGTGCCCTCGATCTTCTCGACCTTCACCAGGTCACCGACCGCGACCTTGTACTGCTTTCCGCCGGTCTTGACGATCGCGTACGTTGCCATCGGTCGGCTTCCTCCACTCGATGTGTCTCAATAGTGCTCACCGCGTCACAGGGTGCGACGCGACTTGTCTTGGCTGGTTGCTGCACGGGGCGCTTGCTCCGCCGACCGCTCGTGTCTGCTCCGATGTCCGCACTTCTTCTGACCGTACTTGCATCGATCGGAGAGCACTTCGAGCCGGAGAGCACTTCGAGCGCATCGGCATCATGCGCATCGCCAGGCAGCGACCGATCAAATCTAGCAGAAGGGGTCCCCGCTCCCCAATTCGGCCTCCGGGCAACCTCGCGGCCACCGCTGCCCGGACGGTGTAGGCCGGGGCCCAGGCCCCCCGCCCCCGGGCGGAACGGCCCCCGGGGGCGCACAGGTGG
>NZ_JARWRU010000635.1 GCF_029867845.1 Nocardia farcinica
GTCCGGCCACGGCCTCGGCCGCCGCGGCCCTGCGGACACCGGGGGCCTCGTAGCGCCCGGCCAGGCCCTTGCTCTCGCGCGGCATCCTGACCAGCAGCAGAGCCGCGCCGACGGCGCACAGCGCGGCCAGCACGGTCACCACCGCGGGCAGGGCGGCGGTCCGCACGTCGGTGACCTCGGCCCGGCCGGGCAGCTCGGCGAGCGCGCCCGCGCGTTCGGCGGTCGCCCCCGAACCGGTGAGCAGGGCGAAGGCCGGTACGGCGGTCACCGCGGCGATCAGCGCGACCAGCACGCCGATCAGCCGCCGCGTCCAGCCCTTGGTGGCCAGCACGGCCGCGATCGCGGCCAGCAGCACCAGGGCCAGCGGGGTGAGCGCGCCGAACCAGACCGCGCCCGCCAACTCGTCCACCCTCGGCACGGTGAGGTCGTCGGTCGAGGAGACCGTCACCCAGGTCAGGCGGGACGCGCCCCACATGAGGGCGGCGGCGACCGCCAGCAGGACCACCGGCACGATCGGCCGCGCGCGCTTCGGGGCCTCGGCAGCCGTCGTCGGCGTGTCCGCGGCCGGGTCGTAGCGGTCGGGGTCGGCCGCCGGGTCGAGCGGGGCGGGCACGTCCCCGGCCGGACCGGGCTCGGGCCCGCTCATCGGGGATCGACCTCGCCCGCCGCGAACGGCCGCACCGTCTCGGCGGCTGCGACGGCCTTGAGCACGGCCATGGCCTTGTTGCGCGACTCCAGGTCCTCGTAGTCCGGGTCGGAGTCGGCGACCACGCCCGCGCCCGCCTGCACGTAGGCCACGCCGTCCTTGAGCAGGGCGGTGCGGATGGCGATGGCGGTGTCGGCGTCGCCGGCGAAGTCCAGGTAGCCGACCACGCCGCCGTACACGCCGCGCCGGGTCGGCTCCAGCTCCTCGATCAGCTCCATGGCGCGGACCTTGGGCGCGCCGGACAGCGTGCCCGCCGGGAAGCACGCCCGGACCGCGTCCAGGGCCACCTTGCCGGGCGCCAGGTGCCCGGACACGGTGGACACCAGGTGCATGACGTGGCTGTAGCGCTCGATGTGGCGGTACTGGGTGACCTTCACCGTGCCGGGCGAACACACCCGGCCGAGATCGTTGCGGCCGAGGTCGACGAGCATCAGGTGTTCGGCGTTCTCCTTCTCGTCGGCCAGCAGGTCCTTCTCCAGCAGCAGGTCGTCCTCCTCGCTGGCGCCGCGCCAGCGGGTGCCCGCGATCGGGTGCGTGGTGGCGACGCCGTCGACGACGGTGACCAGCGACTCGGGACTCGAGCCGACGATGGAGAAGGCGGTGCCGCCGTCGGCGTCGGGGATGTGGATCAGGTACATGTACGGGCTCGGGTTGGAGGCCCGCAGCATCCGGTAGAGGTCGATCGGCGCGCCGTCGAAGTCCATCTCGAAGCGCTGTGAGAGCACCACCTGGAAGGCCTCGCCCGCCTCGATCTCCTCGACCAGCCTGCGCACGCCCGCGCCGAACTGCTCGGAGGTGCGCTGGCGGCGGAACGCCGGCTCGGGGCGGTCGAAGACCGACACCGTGGAGACGGCGGGCGCGGCCAGCGCCTCGGTCATGCGGTCCAGGCGCGCCACCGCGTCGTCGTAGGCCTCGTCGACGCGCTCGGCGGTGCCGTTCCAGTTCACCGCGTTGGCGATCAGGGTGATCGCGCCCTCGTGGTGGTCGAAGGCGGCCAGGTCGGTGGCCAGCAGCAGCACCATCTCGGGCAGCTCGAGGTCGTCGGCCGCGAGCTCGGGCAGCCGCTCTATGCGGCGCACCGCGTCGTAGCCGAGGTAGCCGACCATGCCGCCGGTGAGCGGAGGCAGGCCGGGCAGGCGCTCGGTGCGCAGCAGTTCGAGGGTGTCGCGCAGCGCGTCGAGCGGGTCGCCGCCCGACGGCGCGTCGGCGGGGATGTGGCCGAGCCAGGCGGCCGAACCGTCGACCACGGTCAGCGCCGAGGGCGCGCCCGCGCCGATGAACGACCAGCGCGACCAGGACCGGCCGTTGGCCGCCGATTCGAACAGGAAGGTGCCCGGCCGGTCGCCGGCCAGCTTGCGGTAGGCCGACAGCGGAGTCTCCGAGTCCGCCAACACCTTTCGGGTCACCGGCACGACCCGGTGTTCGGCGGCCAGCTGCCGGAACTGCGCGCGGGTCGTGGTCGTGGGATCGGTCGCGACTGGCATGGGCCCCATCATCCCAGGCCGCGCCCGCGGCGAACGCGCCGGGACTTCCCGCTGCCGCCGACCGGCCACGGCCGGTACTGTCCAGGAATGCAGAAAGGCGCTCAGGCACCGAATTTCACGCTTCCCGACCAGACCGGCACGACACGCACGCTCGACGAGCTGCTGTCGAAGGGCCCGCTGGTGTTGTTCTTCTACCCGGCCGCCAACACCCCGGTGTGCACCGCCGAGGCCTGCCACTTCCGCGACCTGAACGCCGAGTTCGCCGCGCTCGGCGCCTCCTGCGCGGGCATCAGCACCGACGCGGTGGACACCCAGGCGGGCTTCGCCTCTTCCCAGCGGCTGGACTACCCGCTGCTGTCGGACGCCGACGGCGCGGTGGCCGCGCGGTTCGGGGTCAAGCGAGGCCTGCTCGGCAGGATCGCGCCGGTCAAGCGGCACACCTTCGTCATCGACACCGACCGCACGGTGCTCACGGTGATCACCGGTGAACTGCGAGCGAACGTGCACGCCGACGAGGCGCTCGCCTTCCTGCGCGAGCGCGCGAAGTAGCGCCGGGAGACCCCCACCCACCGGCCGACGACGCGCAGTACAGCGACAATCACTTCCACACGGAAATTCCTGCGATGTGAATGATTTCACCGCGACGGCCGGCGTTGTGACTGGTGAGCGAAGTCGTGGCAAACTCGGTGTCGGAGGGTGGCGGTCTCCTTCTCCAGTCGCCGCCGGACGAAAGGGTGCCTGTGATGGCGCAGTGGCTCGATCCGGTCGAGCAGCGGGCCTGGAATGCCATCGTGGCCCTGCTGAACCGCCTCCCCAGCGCGCTGGACACCAAGTTGCAGCGCGATTCCGGCGTCACCCACTTCGAGTTCGTGGTCATGACCGTGCTCTCCCATCAGCCGGGCCATCGCCAGCAGATGAGCGAACTGGCCGCGACGGTCAACTCCTCGCTCTCACGCCTGTCGCACGTGGTGTCCAAGCTGGAGCGGCTCGGCCTGGTCAAGCGCGAGACCACCCAGGGCAGGCGCGGCGTGCAGGCCGTGCTGACCGACGAGGGATATCTGACGACCAACTCCGCCACCCCCGGCTACATCGCCACGGTCAGCCAGCTGGTGTTCAGCGCTCTCGACGTCGAACAGAAGAAGGCGCTGGCCGAGATCGCGGTGAAGGTGCGCGATCGGATCGAGAACGAGCTCGGCGGCCCGGACGAGGACGCCGCCGCCGAGTAGCTCCCCCCGGGAGGGCCCCACGTGCCCCGGCTCAGGCCTGCGCGCTCAGCAACACGTCGGCGTCGAAGCAGGTGTGCGCGCCGGTGTGGCAGGCCGCGCCCTCCTGGTCGACCACCAGCAGGACGGTGTCACCGTCGCAGTCCAGGCGCACCTCGTGCACGTACTGGGTGTGGCCGGAGGTCTCGCCTTTGACCCAGTACTGCTGCCGGGAGCGCGAGTAGTAGGTGGCGCGGCGGGTCGCCAGCGTGCGGGCCAGTGCCTCGTCGTCCATCCACGCCATCATCAGCACATCGCCGGTCGCGCGTTCCTGGGCGACGGCGGCCACCAGCCCCGCCTCGTTGCGCTTGAGCCGGGCCGCGATGGCGGGATCGAGAGTCATGACCTTGTTATATCCCCCCGCGCGCGACCGCCCGTGCGCGGCCCCACGACGAGGTGGCTCAGCGCACCACCAGATCGGCGGCGCGCAGCGAATCCTTGACCTGGCCGATGGTCAGATCGCCGAAGTGGAAGACGCTGGCCGCCAGCACCGCGTCGGCGCCGGCCCGCACCGCGGGAGCGAAGTGCTCGACCGCGCCCGCGCCGCCGCTGGCGATGACCGGGATGGACACCGCTGCCCTGACCGCGCGGATCATGGCCAGGTCGAAACCGTTCTTGGTGCCGTCGGCGTCCATGGAGTTCAGCAGGATCTCCCCGACACCCAGTTCGGCGCCGCGTTCGGCCCACTCCACCGCGTCGATGCCGGTGCCGCGCTTGCCGCCGTGCGTGGTGACCTCCCAGCCCGAGGGCGTGGGCGGCTGCCCCTCCGGCACGGTGCGCGCGTCCACCGACAGCACGATGCACTGCGAGCCGAACCGTTGCGACATCTCCCGCAGCACCTCGGGCCTGGCGATGGCCGCGGTGTTCACCGAGACCTTGTCCGCGCCCGCGCGCAGCAGCCGGTCCACGTCCTCGACGGTGCGCACGCCGCCGCCGACGGTCAGCGGGATGAAGATCTGCTCGGCGGTGCGGGTGACCACGTCGATCATGGTGCCGCGGTCGCCGGTGGAGGCGGTGACGTCGAGGAAGGTCAGCTCGTCGGCGCCCTGGGCGTCGTAGCTCGCGGCCAGTTCCACCGGGTCGCCCGCGTCGCGCAGATTCTGGAAGTTGACGCCCTTGACCACCCGGCCCGCGTCCACGTCCAGGCACGGGATCACGCGTACCGCCAGTGTCATCGTTGCTTCCCTTCCTCGGCGGCCACGGGTTCGGCGACCGCGCAGATCATCTCCAGCAGTTCGGCGTGCACCCCGGGCGCGGCGGCCAGCACCGACCCCGAGGTGATCGTCCACGGCGCGCCCGCCAGATCGGTGACCACGCCGCCCGCGGCGCGCACCAGGCAGACCCCGGCCGCGTTGTCCCACGGGTGGTGACCGAATACGATGGCGCCGCCGAGCACGCCGGAGGCGGTGAAGGCCAGGTCGATGCCGGTGGAGCCGTGCATACGCACCCGCGAGGACAGTGTGCTCAGCGAGCCGAGCAGGTCGAACCGGAACCGGCCGGGGATACGGCCCCTGGAGTCGAGGGCGAAGCTGCCGAAGCCGATCATGGCCTCCGACAGCTTGCCCTCCGCCAGCGGCGGCACCGGTTCGCCGTCGATCAGCAGCGGCCCGCCACGCACGGCGGCGTAGCGCTTGCCGAGCAACGGCAGCCAGGTCAGGCCGACGACCGGCTCGCCGTCGTGCACCAGGGCGAGCAGGATCGCCGAGAGCGGATGCCCGGCCGAGTAGTTGAAGGTGCCGTCGATCGGGTCGAGCACCCACGCCGTGCCCGAGGTCAGCTGCGGACCGCCGAACTCCTCGCCGTGCACCTCGATGCCGGTGCGCTCGCGCAGCGCCGCAGAGACCGTGCGCTCGAGTTCCAGGTCGAACTCGGTGGCGAAGTCGTTGCCGCCCTTGGCGACCGCGCTGGGCGCGCCGATGCCGTGCACGAAGCGCTCGGCGGCTCCGTCGAGGACCTCACCGGCGACCGCCAGCAGATCGTGCAGCTCGGGTGGCGCGGATAGGTCGGCGTTCGGGTCGGCGGCCATGCGTGGCTGTCTCCGGTCGGCGGTTCGGGTCAGCGCACCGCGGCCAGGGCCTCGGGCAGGGTGAATCGGCCCGCGTACAGCGCCTTGCCGACGATCGCGCCCTCCACGCCCTCGGGTACAAGGCCGGCGATGGCGACCAGGTCCTCGATGGCCGACACACCGCCCGAAGCGATGACCGGGGCCTCGGTGGCCGCGCACACCTCGCGCAGCAGGTCCAGGTTCGGGCCGGTCAGGGTGCCGTCCTTGGTGACGTCGGTGACCACATAGCGCGAACAGCCGTCGCCCTCGAGGCGCTCGAGCACCTCCCACAGGTCGCCGCCGTCGCTGACCCAGCCGCGCCCGCGCAACCGGTAGTTGCCGTCCACGATGCGCACGTCGAGGCCGACGGCGATGCGCTCGCCGTGCTCGGCGATCACCTTCGAGCACCAGGTCGGGTCCTCGAGGGCGGCGGTGCCGAGGTTGACCCTGGCGCAGCCGGTGGCCAGCGCGGCCTCGAGCGAGGCGTCGTCGCGGATGCCACCGGAGAGTTCGACCTCGACGTCGAGTTCGCCGACCACCTCGGCGAGCAGCTCGCGATTGGACCCGCGCCCGAAGGCTGCGTCCAGGTCGACCAGGTGGACCCATTCGGCGCCGGCCTCCTGCCACGCCAGCGCCGCCTCCCGCGGCGAGCCGTAGCTGGTTTCGCTACCGGCCTCCCCCTGAACGAGGCGCACGGCCTCACCATTGGCGACATCGACGGCGGGAAGCAGCACAAGACTCACTCCGGCCAGCTTAGTAGCCGTCCGGCGATCCGCCACGCCCGGCCCGGCAAACCGGCCGCGCACCCGTGCGGCCGACGCACGACCCCGCCGCACCACCGGATCGGGGGGTCAGGACAGGGCTGCCTCGACCCGCAGCCGGTCGGCGCGCAGTACATGGGCGCGATAGCAGACGAGAGCCGCGACCACCGCGAACAGCGCGGTCAGCACGGCCGCGCCGACCCGCAGCCCCTGACCGATCAGGAACTCGTCGGCGGCCTGCCGCAGTTGCTCGACGGTGTACCGGTCGCGGTCGTCGAACAGGATCTCGACCCGGGGCCACTGGTAGGCCACCGAGAGCAGGAACTGCCCCGACAGCAGGGGAACCAGGGATGCGGCCGTCCAGGCGCGGGCGATCCGGTACCGCGCCCCGCCCGCCGCCGCGCAAAGCCCGCCCACTGTCAGCCCCCCCCCCCACCGGCGCCGCACCGCCCCCACCCC
>NZ_JARWRU010000636.1 GCF_029867845.1 Nocardia farcinica
CGCGGCGCCCTTCCGCTCCGCCGCCGAACTCGGCTACGCCGGCGTGGAGCTGATGGTCTGGGCGGAGGCGGCCAGCCAGTCGGTGACCACCGTGCGCGGTTACGCCCGCCGCTACGGGGTGCCGGTGCTGGCCGTGCACGCGCCCTGCCTGCTGATCTCGCAGCGGGTGTGGGGCGCCGACCCGGTGGCCAAGCTGGAGCGCAGCGTGCGCACCGCCGAGGCGCTCGGCGCGTCGACCGTTGTGGTGCATCCGCCGTTCCGCTGGCAACGCCGCTACGCCGAGGGCTTCGCCGAGCAGGTGGCCGAGCTGGAGGAGACGGGCGATGTGGTGGTCGCGGTGGAGAACATGTTCCCGATGCGCGCCGACTCGCTGTTCGGCCGGGGAGAGAAGGCGGCCCAGCGGCTGGCGCGCCGTGGCGGTCCCGGCTGGGGTCTGACCGCCTTCAGCCCGTCCTACGATCCCACCGACACCGGCTTCGGGCACTACACCCTCGATCTCTCGCACACCGCCACGGCCGGCGCCGACGCCATGGCCCTGGCCGCGCGCATGGGCCCGAATCTCGCGCACCTGCACCTGGCCGACGGCAGGGGCGCGGCGCACGACGAGCACCTGGTTCCCGGCGAGGGCGGCCAGCCGTGCGCCGAGGTGTGCGCATACCTGGTGGCCTCCGGCTTCAGCGGGCACGCGGTCGCCGAGATCAACACCCAGAACGCGCGCGGCACCGCCGATCGCTCGGCCATGCTCGCGCGCACCCTGGCGTTCGCTCGCGAGCATCTCGGGCCGGTGCCCTCGCCGCGGCCGTCGTCGGCGCGCGCGGGCGCGGACTGACGGGTCGGCCCGCCGTATCACCGCCGCCCGCCCCGGTTTTCGGACACCCCCAGAACAATGTCTCGAAATACGGTCCGCTACCGTGCGTTGTACGCTGTACGAACCTCGTCCCCGGGCGGCTGCGCGCCGGGGCGGACGAAGGAGTGCCTCATGACCACGGACCTCTCCGACGGCACGGCGACCGCGAGCGGCGGGCGCGCGGCCGCACACCGCGCGCCGTTCAGCGACGTCTGCGCGGTGCGCCGGATCGATCACGACTCCGGGACCGGTTTACCCCCCGCCCAAAACCGGGGGGAAAGCCCCCCCCAGGCCCCGCGGCCCCCCCGGGGCCGGCGGGCCCCAGGGGGGGG
>NZ_JARWRU010000637.1 GCF_029867845.1 Nocardia farcinica
CCCGCCCCCCGGGCCGCGGGCCGCGGCGAAGGGGGC
Source organism: Nocardia farcinica (assembly GCF_029867845.1). Classification (GTDB taxonomy): domain Bacteria; phylum Actinomycetota; class Actinomycetes; order Mycobacteriales; family Mycobacteriaceae; genus Nocardia; species Nocardia farcinica_A. Next base: position 37 of record NZ_JARWRU010000637.1, read on the forward strand.
GGTGCCGCGGCCGCCCGGCGCGGGATTCTTGAAGCAGCGGACCAGCACGACCTCACGCAGCCACACCGGTGTCAGCGGGTCGTCGGCGTGCGGGCAGCCGAACGAGGTCAGCTCGACCGACCAGCGTCGCTCGCCGGTGACCGCGTCGGCGAAGCTCACCCGCCCGTCCGCGATGTCGCCCTGGGCCCATTCCTCGTCCTCGGTGCGCCACAGCTCCTCGCCGGTATCGGTCGAGTAGGCCACCAGGCCCGCCGCGTCGTCCCAGCCGACCAGCAGCACCGGCGCGAACGGTACCGCCTCCACCCGGTCGGGGTCGGGCCTGCTGCCCTCGGCGCGCAGCGTCCATCGTCGCGCGCCCGCCCGGTCGAAGCCGACCACCGCGTCCTCGGTGACGGTGTAGAGCCCGGTCTCGGTGACGCCGAGGTCGAGATATGCGCCGAGGTCGATCTGCTCGGTCGCCGCCACGTCGACGACCGGCGCGTCCGGTGGGCTGCTCGGGCCGTCTCCGGTGTCGGCCGAGCCGAGGCCGCACGCGGCCGCGGTGGCGGCGAGCGCCACGGCGGCGACGGCGTGTACGGCGTTGCGGAACGTCTTCCCACCCATCATCGGAACTCCCCCTGCCGGAATCGGATCGCGACCGATCATCGCACGGCGGCAGACCGGCGCCGAACCGGCGGGACCGGGCCTGTGGACAACCACCGCCCTGTGGACGACGAGGCGGCGGGACAGCGTCAGAGCAGCAGTCCGAGGCGGCGGGCGGCGACCACGGCCTCGTGCCGCGAGTGCGCGTCCAGCTTGGTCATGGCATTGCGCAGATAACTCTTGACCGTCTCGGGTTTCAACGACAAGCGTTGCGCCACTTCGGCATTCGTGCAACCGAGGGCGACCTCGGCGAGCACGTCCAGCTCGCGCCTCGACAGCTGGGGCAGGTTCGCGGCGTCGACCGCCCGGTCGCCGTTGATCACCCGGACCAGTCGCGACGACACATCGTGCAGACGGTGCCGCAGACCGTCGTCACCGATCGAACCGGCCAGCCCGCGCAGGTCCGCGTGGATGCCGCGCAACTCCTCCAGCATCTCCGGGCTCGCGCTGTGTCCCGGGGTCACCACATCGAGCATGCGCAACCTGCGGTCCACCTCGTCGCGGATGGCGATCTCAGCGGCCAGCCGCCTGCTCGCGCGCACGATCAGTTCCGCCGTGCGGTCGCCCAGCGGGCCACCGCGGGTGGCCGCGTAGAGCACCGCGCGCGACTGCTCGCCCACCATGACCGGCACCGCGAACATCGACCGGATGCCCTCGCCGGTGACCGGCTCGTCGTAGTGGTGGGTGATCGAGGGAGCGTTGCGGTAGTCGGCCAGCGACAGCGGCCGCCGCAGATCCATCACCCGGCCACCGAGACCCGCGCTGCGCAGCACCGGCAGGCCGCGCAGGCCGTTGGTCCTGATGCCGACGAACTCCGACAGCAGCAGCGTGTCGCCCTGGATCTCCCCGCCGAACACGATCGGCACCGCCGACTCGCGTGCCACCCAGCGCACCTCCGCGCGTAGCGCGT
>NZ_JARWRU010000638.1 GCF_029867845.1 Nocardia farcinica
AGGCGAGGCGGTGGACGAGGCGGGCGACGCGATGCCAAGCGGATGAGCATTCGGGAATTCGCCGCACATCTCGGTGTGCACGAAAGGCTCGTATCCAAATGGGAGGCGGGGGGCAGCCGGGTGCATCCGCGTCCGGTCAACCAGGCAGCCCTGGACACATCCCTGGCCAGGTCCGACGAAGTTGTGCGGGCGCGGTTCGCGGCCCTCATCGACCAGCCGTTGCTCGATGCGGGGATCGCGGCCGACACGGGGACGGCTCAGGCCGGGCCGTCGGGTAGAGCGAGCGACGCGGATCTGCTGGCCCTCATCGGCTCCGGTGCGATCAGAAGCGCTGCGTTGGCGTCGATTTCGGAGAGGGATCTCATCATGGCGGCTGCCCACGAGGCCAGCGATCACGTCGGCCGGGCCGAGAGCACCAATGTCGGTGCCAACACGTTGGAGCAGCTCGACGCGGATGTCGTGCGGATCGCCAACGACTACGTGCACGAGCCGCCGGTGCCGATGACCGTCGAGATGCTGCGCGTGCGCCGCCGCGTGTACCGGTTGCTCGAGGGGCATCAGCGTCCCGCCGACACCAGGCATCTGTACCTGTTGGCGGGCACGCTGACCGGTCTGCTCGCCAACGCCAGCACCGACCTCGGCTACCTCGACGCCGCCGCCGAGCAGGTCAGGGCCGCATGGGCCTACGCCGAGCTGTGCGACCACAACGCCCTGCGGGCCTGGACGCGCGGCATGCACGCGCTGATCGAGTGCCGTTCCCAACGTCCGCGCCGGGCGGTGCTGCTCGCCCAGAGCGGTCAGGAGTACGCCGAGTCGGCGACCGCCCGGGTGCGGTTGTTCAACATCGAGGCCAGGATGTGGGCGACCCTCGGCGACACCGCCGTGACCGTCCGGTGCGGGCGGGCCGCGGAGGAGGCGGGCACGCGCGGGGCCGCCGACGACCTGCACGACGAGATCGGCGGGGTGTTCGGCTTCCCCGACGCCAAGGCCCAGTACTACGCGGGCACCACCTACATCCACCTCGGTCAGGCCGAGCAGGCGCTGGCCGCCACCAGCCGGGCGATCGAGCTGTACGCCAGCGGGCCACAGGAGAAGCGCTCCTACGGCGCGGAGGCGCTGAGCCGGGTCGACAACGCGGCCGCGCATCTGATCAACGGCAGCCTCGACGGCGCGGCCGAGGTGCTGGCCCCGGTGCTCGTGCTCGACCAGGACCGCCGCATCGCCCAGTTGCCCGAGCGCCTGGCCGGGGTGCGGCGGCGGATCTCCTCGCCGCGCTATCGCGGCTCGGCGCGAGCCCGTGAGCTCGACGAACGCATCGAGGAGTTCTGTGCGGCGCCCTCGGCGAAGGGCATCTCGGCGGGCAGCCACTCGATCGGCGCGTGAATCCCGGCGGCGACCGACGCGGCAAATAATCGGTTTGCCGGTGGTGGCACCATGGGACAGGTGAGCCCTCAACTACCGCATCGCCCGCCTCGTGTGCTCGAGCAGTCCACCAAGCTGCAGAACGTCGTCTACGAAATCCGTGGACCGGTACTCGCGCACGCGGCACGGCTGGAGGCGGAGGGGCATCGCATCCTCAAGCTCAACATCGGCAACCCCGCCCCGTTCGGGTTCGACGCCCCCGATGTGATCATGCGCGACATGATCGCGGCCCTGCCGCACGCGCAGGGGTACTCGGAGTCCAAGGGCATCCAGTCCGCGCGGCGGGCCATCGTCACCCGCTACGAGCTGGTCCCCGGTTTCCCCCAGGTGGACGTCGACGACGTCTACCTGGGCAACGGCGTCTCCGAGCTGATCACCATGACCATGCAGGCGCTGCTGGACAACGGTGACGAGGTGCTGATCCCGGCCCCGGACTACCCGTTGTGGACGGCCATGACCAGCCTGGCGGGCGGCACTCCGGTGCACTATCTGTGCGACGAGGCCAACGGCTGGCAGCCCGACATCGCAGACATCGAGTCGAAGATCACCGACAAGACCAAGGCGCTGCTTGTCATCAACCCGAACAATCCGACGGGTGCGGTGTACTCGGCGGAGGTGCTCCAGCAGATCGTCGACCTGGCGCGTAAATACCAGCTGCTGCTGCTCGCCGACGAGATCTACGACAAGATCCTCTACGACGACGCCAAGCACATCTCGCTGGCGAGCCTCGCGCCCGACCTGCTGTGCCTGACCTACAACGGCCTGTCCAAGGCCTACCGGGTGGCGGGCTACCGCTCGGGCTGGATGGTCATCACCGGCCCGAAGGAGCACGCGCGCGGCTTCATCGAGGGCATCGACCTGCTGGCGAGCTCGCGGTTGTGCCCGAACGTGCCCGCCCAGCACGCCATCCAGGTGGCGCTCGGCGGTTACCAGAGCATCGAGGACCTCATCCTGCCCGGCGGCCGGTTGCTCGAGCAGCGCGATGTCGCCTGGGAGCGGCTGAACATGATCCCCGGCGTCTCGTGCGTCAAGCCCAAGGGCGCGCTCTACGCCTTCCCGCGGCTCGACCCGAACGTCTACGAGATCCACGACGACCAGAAGCTGGTGCTGGATCTGCTGTTGCAGGAGAAGATCCTCATGGTGCAGGGCACCGGGTTCAACTGGCCGCACCACGACCATCTGCGCATCGTCACGCTGCCGTGGGCGCGCGACCTGGCAGTGGCCATCGAGCGGTTCGGCAACTTCCTGGCCAGTTACCGACAGTAACGATCATGAGGGGTGTTCGCCGCAAAATCGCCCCGATTGAGGCCCCAAAACAGACTCTGTGTTCGGATATAGCCGATTTTTGAAGATCGGCTAGCGCAAAACATGAGGGTTTGTGTACAGTGGCTCTCGGCACATCGAGTGCCCGGTCACGTTGCCTACCCCCCCTGGGCAACCTGACCTCGGGTTCCGGCCGCCTACCCCCCTGGGCCGCCGACCCTGCGGGCGGCGGAGACATCCCCCTGCTCTCCGCCGCCCCCTTCCCGATCTCCTTCCCAGCATCCGCGCCGCCGATCGCCCGTGCTCCGGGAATGCCCGCCGCGCCCCGCCCATCCTCTAAGCTCGCTGCGCGTAGCTTCCCGGTCGCCGCCGTCTCCCGTGTCCGGTGACGGCAACCGGGACAGGACGGACAGGAGCCCGGTGAGCGACCACCACCATCACCATCACGACCACTCAGGACCGATCGCGATCGGCGCGACCGCGACCCGGGTCGTGATCGGACTGCTCACCGTCATCGGCGCGATCACCCTGATCGCGACCGCGGTGCTCTGGCCGGAACGGCAGAACATCGAGATCCCGCTGCCCATGCAGACCGCGGGCGGCGGCGCGGTGGAGACCGAGGCGGGCACCGTGGTCGTCGCCGACGTCGGCCCCTGCGGCAGCCCCTCCATCGGCCGGGTCTTCGCCGACAGTCCCGAAGCGCCGCGCAACACCAGCTACGAGTGCGAGCGCATCCTCATCGACATCGAGTCCGGTCCGCACGCGGGCAACCGCACACTGCTCGAGATCTCGCCGGGCCCCGGCCAGCCCTCCCTGGTCGCGGGCGACGAGATCCGCATCGTGCGCCAGACCGACCCGTACGGCACGCCGATGTACTCCTTCGACGACTACGCGCGCGGCTTCCCGCTGGCCCTGATCGCGGCCGTGTTCTTCCTCGTGGTCATCGTGGTCGCGCGCTGGCGTGGCGTGCGGGCGCTGCTCGGGCTCGGTTTCGCCTTCGGCGTGCTGGTGATGTTCCTGCTGCCCGCGTTGCTCGACGGCAAGCCGGCCATCCCGGTGGCGCTGGTCTCGGGATCGCTGATCCTCTACGCGGTGCTCTATCTCGCGCACGGGGTGAACCTGCGCACCTCCTCGGCGCTGCTCGGCACCCTGACCTCGATGGTCGTCGCGGCGGTGCTGAGCTGGGTGGCGATCGAGATGACCCGCCTGACCGGCCTGTCGGAGGAACAGAACACCAACGTCGCCACCTACATCGAACACGTCTCCATCACCGGACTGTTGCTGGCCGGCTTCATCATCGGCTCCCTCGGCGTGCTCAACGACGTCACCATCACCCAGGCCTCGGCCGCCTTCGAACTGGCCGCGCTCGACGAGCAGGCCTCACGCCGCGAGATCTTCGCCGCCGCCATGCGGGTGGGCCGCGACCACATCGCCAGCACCGTCTACACCCTCGTCCTCGCCTACGCGGGCGGCGCGCTTCCGTTGCTGCTGTTGTTCAGCGTGGCGGGACGCTCGATCCGCGACGTGCTCGTCGGTGACGCGGTGGCGATCGAGATCGCCCGCTCGGCCGTCGGCGGTATCGCGCTCACCCTCTCGGTGCCGCTGACCACCGGGATCGCGGTCATGCTCGCGCGGCCGTTCGGGGCGGGCAAGGCGAAGGCGGTGGCGGCGCTCGGCGATTCGGGACCGGGCGGGGCTGCTGTCGCGAACGAGGGGCGGGCGGCGCGGCGTCGGGCCCCGGGCGGCGCGGGGAAGCGCGGTCCCGGTGCGGCCGGTCCCGGTGCGGAGCGAGGCGCCGTTCGCCGCGCGGGTGAGCGGGCGCCGGGGAGCGGTCCCGTCGGTCGCGGCGGGCCGTCGCGGCGGCCGTCCGACCCGCGGGAGATCGAGAAGGGCGGGGCCGCACCCGATTCCGGCCGGGCCGGGTTCGCCGATTCCGGGCGCGGGGACGGTGGGCGGGAGTTCGGTGGTCCCGAGGCCCGCGCCGGAGGGGGACGGCCGGGCGCGGCGGGCATTCATCCGTCCGGGGAATGGTTCGGCGCGGCCGATCCGGCCGGTCCGGCGACCTCCGGCGGGTGGTTCGACGAGGCGCGGCCTACCGAGAGCGGCCGGGTCCCCCGGGACACCAGCCGGCCCGCGGGCGCGTGGCAGGCCGACAGCAGGCCGGTGGTGAACCGGCCGCCGCGGGGCGGGCAGCCCGGTGCGGAGCCGGGCTGGTTCGGCGAACAGACCGCCCACGAACAGGACCCCTACCCCGGCTACGGCCAGGATCGGCACGGGCAGGACCCGTACGGACCCGGCTGGGGCACAGTCGATCCCGACGACGGGTACACCCGGCGCTGAGGCCTGTCAGCGCTGGGCGCCCGGCAACGGCGGGAGGACCTCCGGGGGGATGGTCGGCAGCACGATCGGCGGCAGACCGGGCACCGTGAAGGTGTTGGGACCCGGCGTGGGCGGCGGCGGCTCCTCGGAGGTCGGGCGCGGCGGCGCCACCGCGATCGACTCCTTGACCTCGGTGGTCTCCGGCGCCACCGCGATCTGCGGTTCCAGCGTGGTGGTGCGGGCCGGGGTGGTGGTCGGGACCGAGGTGACCTCGTCGCTGCTGCGGTCGCGTTCGAGAACCTGTGGGCCGTAACCGAGTCCGAGGCCGATGGCGGCGACCACCACCAGCGCGCTCACCGTGAGCACCGCGCCGTTGATCTCGGGTTTGCGTTCGCTCGAGGTGGCGGCGGCCATCCAGTCCGTCACGGCCTGGCCGCGCTTCTTCGCGCCGGAGGCCAGCCACGCGGGCGACAGCTCCTCGTCGAATCCGCCCACCTGGCCGTTGGCTCCCGGCCCGGCGGCGCCCGAGGGCGCGGTGGCGGAGCGGGTGGCCGGGGTGTCCCCGGCGGGGGCGGGGGCGGGGGGCCCCCGGGGGCGGCGCCCCCCCCCCCCCCCCCCCCCCGGGGCCCGGGGGGGGGTTTGGGGGGGCGAGGGCCGCCCCCCCCACC
>NZ_JARWRU010000639.1 GCF_029867845.1 Nocardia farcinica
GCAAACACCGTGTTCCGCACCGTGACCGGGTGGCGGGGGGACTGCACCGAGGTCGAGGGGGTGTTCGGCGCGCTGCGCGAGGGCGGGGTGCGCGGCGTCGAGCGCGGCGTGGTGCTCGGCGCGGGCGGCACCGCGCGGCCCGCGTTGCTGGCGCTGCGCGATCTGGGCGCGCGCTCGGTGGCCGTGGTCGCCCGGGACGCGGGACGGGCGCGCTCGGCGCTGGAACTGGCCGAGCGCCTGGACATGGCGGTGGAGTTCGTCGCCTTCGGGGCCGAGGGCGTCGGCGCGGCCTGTGCGCGGGCCGACGCGGTGGTCAGCACCATCCCCGCCGAAGCGGGCGCACTGGTCGCCGAGGCGGTCGCGGCCGCGCCGGTGGTGCTCGACGCCATCTACAACCCGTGGCCGACTCCGCTGGCCACCGCGGTGGAGGCGGCCGGGCACACGGTGGTGAGCGGTCTGCGCATGCTGCTGAACCAGGCGTTCGGGCAGGTGGAACAGTTCACCGGGCAGCCCGCCCCGAAGGCCGAGATGGCTGCCGCGCTGACCTCGTGAGATTGTCGAATTTCTGACACCGGTTCTAGTTATCCGATGCCGTCCCGGCGGTTATGGTGTTGACCATGATTGCTTGGATGGTGCGCGGGCTGCTGCTCGGTGCGCTGATCGTCGCGCTGCGGGTCGCCCTCGGGTTCGCCATGGCGAACTGGCCGACGAACGGTGTCTGGTTCCGGCTGCTGTGCCTGCTCGTCCTCCTCGGCGCCGTGGTGGCGTGGGGGATGCTGGACGGGCGGCGTGACAGGGAGGCCCATCCCGACCCCGAGCGCGGATCCGATCTCACCATCCGTTGGTTGCAGGCCGCCGCGCTGGGCGGCATCGGCAGCAGTGCGGTGTGCTGGCTGCTGGACTTCCTGCCCGGCTTCGACCTCGGTGACAACGGCATGCTGTTCGAGCTGACCGCGTGTTCGGCGTTCTTCCTGCTGTTGATCTTCGTGCCCGGCCTCGCGGGCATCGGGCTCGGCCGCATGCTCGCCGGGCGGAGTGCCGAGAAGCGGGATGCCGCGGCGCGTCCCGCGGCGGTGGGTGCCTGACCTCGGTCAGGTCTTCTTCAGCGCCTCGACCGCGAGCGCCAGCTCCTCGCCGTCGAGCAGATCCGAGCCGGGCGCGGCGAGCCAGAGCATCGCGACCCCCTGGAACAGGGTGAACAACAGTTTCGCCAGCGCGTGCGCTTGGTCTTCGGTGAGATCGGGATGCGTTTCGCCGAGCGCGGCGGCCAGGTCGTGATGGGCGTGCGCGGACGCCTCGGCCATGTACTGCTGTGATTCCCGCGACCTGGCGATCCGTACGATGTTCTCCAGACTCAGCATCATGTCCTCGCGGTGGTCGCGCATGATGGCGAGCATGCCGTCCCAGGTGTCGCCGACGCTGTCGCCCGGTGACCGCCCGGCCACGGCTCTGATGGCCTCCTCCATTCGATCGCCGATGCCGCCGCCCACGCCCTCGGTGAGCGCTTCGGTGACGAGGCGATCCTTCGAGCCGAAGTGATAGCCGATGGCGGCGAGGCTCACCCCGGCCGCGGTGGCGATGTCGCGTGCGGTGACCTTGGCCAGCCCGCGCTCGAGAATCGCCTTGCGGGCCCCCGCCAGCAGGTCTTCCCGGTTTCCCATGCCCCGGAGCGTAACAACGTCTCAGACATTTGTTCTAGACAGGTGTGCCAAACCCTGTTAGACATTTGTCTGAGACGAACGTTCAAGGAGGGCTCGTGGGCAAGGAAACGCACATTCTGGTCAGCGGTGGCGGCATCGCGGGCAATGCCGTTGCGCTGCAACTCGTTCGGGCGGGCATCCGCACCACGGTGGTCGAGCGGGCAGGCGCGCCCCGGCCCGGCGGACAGGCCGTCGACCTACGGGGTGCGAGCCGGGAGGTGGCGGAGCGGATGGGGCTGATGCCCGGCATCCGAGACAGGCAACTGGACGAACGCGGCATGGTCTACGTGGACCGCCGCGGCCGGGCCTACGCTCGCATGCCCGCGGACCTGTTCGGCGGCAACGGTCCCGTCGCTGATGTCGAGATCACCCGCGGCGATCTGAACGAGGTGCTGCTGGAGGCACTCGGCGCGACCGGCGGCGCGGCGGACTATCGGTACGGCGAATGGATCGAGGCGCTGACCCGGCACGACGACGGTGTCGAGGTCCGTTTCGCCTCGGGACGGGTCGAGACCTACGACCTGGTCGTCGGTGCGGACGGCGTGCACTCGGCGACGCGGCGGCTGGCGTTCGGTCCCGAAGAGCGGTTCTCCACCTACCTCGGCGGCTACACGTCCTACTTCACCGTGCCCAGGCCCGACGGGCTGGAGCCGGGGTGGATGACCATGCGCCCGGCGTCTCGCGCCGTGGTGGGACTGCGCCCGGACCGCGACCCCGCCACCGCGAAAGCCCTTGTCATCCTTCGTGTCCCCGCCGATCCGGCGCTGCGTGGCGATGTCGTCGCGCAGCAGCAGCTGCTCCGCGAGCTGCTCGCCGACGCGGGCTGGCTCGCCCCGTACATCCTCGAGGCCATGCCCCAGGCGCCGGACTTCTACTTCGACGAACTCGCCCGCGTCGACATGCCGAACCTGTCGGCGGGGCGGATCGTCTTGTCGGGCGACGCCGGATACTGCGGTTCACCGCTGTCGGGAATGGGCACGGCCATGGCCTTGATCGGGGCGTACGTGCTCGCCGGTGAGCTGGCCGCCGCCCCATCCGATCCCGAGACGGCGCTGACCCGCTACGAGACCGCTCTGACACCGTTGCTGGAACAGGCCAAACAGCTCCCCGGCGGCGGACTCCCGATGATGCTGCCTGCCACCGGGATCGGCAGGCTGCTCAGCCGGACCGCGGCCAGGATCGTCTGTGCCCGGCCGCTGCGTCCGCTGACCACGCGGATGGCGAGCGGCGAAGGCGACTGCGCGGTGCCCTCGTACCCGGGAGATGCCACTGTCTCCTCGCCCGCGCCGTGAGACGCCGCCGCCGGTCCTTGGACGCGGGGTTCGGGGACGCGGGGGCTCAGAGCAGGACGGCGCCGCCGCTCGGGCTCTCCTCGCGGGCGATGGCCGAGTACGCGGCGGCCAGCAGCGAGGGGTCGGGGCCTTCCAGCCTGCCCGGCTTGGCCAGGCCGTCGAGGACGACGAAGCGCAGCACGCCGGAGCGGGTCTTCTTGTCGGTCTGCATGGCGTCGAGCAGTTGGGGGAGCGCGTCGGCGTCGTAGCTGGTGGGCAGGCCGATGGAGTCCAGGATGGCGCGGTGCCGGTCGGCGGTGGCGTCGTCGAGGCGGCCCGCCAGGCGGCCGAGCTCGGCGGCGAAGACCAGCCCCACCGAGACCGCGGCGCCGTGGCGCCAGCGGTAGCGCTCGCGGCGTTCGATCGCGTGACCGAGGGTGTGGCCGTAGTTGAGGATCTCGCGCAGGCTCGATTCCTTCAGGTCGGCGGCCACCACATCGGCTTTGACCTGGATGGCGCGACGGATCAACTCGGGCAGCACCTCGCCGGCCGGGTCGAGGGCGGCTGCCGGATCGCGCTCGACCAGCTCCAGGATCACCGGGTCGGCGATGAAACCCGCCTTGATGATCTCGGCCATGCCTGCGACGATCTCGTTGCGGGGCACGGTCTCCAGCGTCGCCAGGTCGACCAGCACCGCGGCGGGCTCGTGGAAGCTGCCGACCAGGTTCTTGCCCGCCTCGGTGTTGATACCGGTCTTGCCGCCGACAGCGGCGTCGACCATGGCCAGCAGGGTGGTCGGCACGTGCACGATCTTCACACCGCGCATCCAGGTGGCCGCCACGAAACCGGCCAGGTCGGTCGCGGCGCCACCGCCGAGGCTGACCACCACGTCGTTGCGGGTCAGGCCGATCCGGCCGAGCACCTCCCAGCAGAAGCCGGCGACCGCGAGGTCCTTGCCCGCCTCCGCGTCGGGGATCTCGACGCGATGCGCGTCGATCCCGGTGTCGGCCAGCGCCGCCCGCACCACCTCGGCGGTCTCGGCCAGCGTCGGCTGATGGAAGATCGCCACCGTCCGCACGCCCGATGTCGCGCCCGTCACCGACTCGACGAGATCGCCGAGCAGACCACGGCCGATGATCACCGGATACGGGTCGGCGGTGCGGACCTGGATTCGACTCGGCTCTGTCACGACTGCTGCTCCGATTCTGTTCGTGCCGTCTGCTTGGAAGCTCCCCCACGGGAGCCGGATGCGCCGCTCCGAACGGAGGGAGCGCTGCCCCGGTTGCCCGTCGCGCCGTCACGGGCGGCGGATCGGTTGCGGCGGCGGGGCCGGCCGCGCCGCGATCTGGGGCCGCCGGCGGCCTGCCCCGCGGTCGAGGCGCCGCGAGCGGGCGCCTGCGTGTTCCCGGTGCCGCCGTGGGACAGGGCGGTGG
>NZ_JARWRU010000640.1 GCF_029867845.1 Nocardia farcinica
TGCGCCGGCATCGCGGGGGCGGTAGGGGGGGTGTGCCGGCGGGGCGGGCGGCCGGGGGGGGGGCGCCCCCGCGGTCGGCCGCCGCGGACGACCGGCCGCCGGGACAGCTGATGGCCGACCTGCTCGGCGGCTGGCGCGAACTGTTCGGTCTCGGCGAGGACGTGCACGCCGAGACCGTGGAGGAGGCGTGGGCGGTGATCCGCGAACAGGTCACCGGCACCGCCATGTTCACCCCCGATCAGGTCGACCGCGTGATGCGCAGCTTCGAGACGGCGGGCGAGATCGCCGACGCCTACCGGCCAGGCACCTTCGACGGTGATCTGCTGCTGTTCACCGCGGGCCGCGACCACGCCGACCACCACGCGCTGGCGCGGATGTGGCGGCACTGTGTGACCGGGCGGGTCCACAACACCGTGGTCGACGCCCGGCATCTCGAGATGAGCCACCCGGATGCGCTGGCGGTGGTCGGCGCCGAATTGGAAAGGTTCGCCGGAAGATGCTGAACTCCGTGCAGAAACTGAAGCTCGACGATGTGAGAACCGTGGAATGCCCCAGCCCCGCCGAGGCCCGATTCCTGTGGGGCGAGATCACTTCCGAATCCGGCATGTACCGCGAGGCCGCGACCGGGTTGCGGCCCGGTGACGTCGCCCTCGACATCGGCGCCAACATCGGGCTGAGCGCGCTGTTCTTCGCCGATGCCTGCCCCGATGTGCAGGTCATCGCCGCCGAACCGGCCCCGGTCACCTTCCACTGCCTCGAACGCAATCTCGCCGCCTTCGTCCCGCGCAGCACCCCGCTGCCGCTCGCCGTCGGCGCGGAGCCCGGTGTGCTCCCGTTCACCTGGTATCCGCACGCTCCCGCGAATTCCGGCCTCTACGCCGATCGGGAACGCGACGACCAGGCCACGAGAACCTTCCTGCGCAACAGCGGCCTGAACGACGACGCCGCCGCTCTCATCACCGCCGACCTGCACCGGGGCGAACAGATCGACGTCGAGATGACCACCGTCTCGGCGATCATGGACGCCTACGCGCCCGACGGTGAGATCGGCCTGCTCAAGATCGACGTGGAACGCGCCGAACTCGACGTCCTCAACGGTGTCGGCGACACCGACTGGCCACGCATCCGCTCCGTCGTCGCCGAAGTCCACGACATCGAGGGCCGCCTCGCCCGTATCGAGGACATGCTCCGCGACCACGGCCTCACCAGCCGCACCCGCCAGGACCCCAGCCTCCAGGGCACCGAACTCTACGAGGTCTACGCCGTCCGTGAGTGAGCCGGGCCGACTCGGCCGCCGGCCGGGCGGGGGTGGCCTCAGGTGGTCGAGACGACGATCTCGGCGGGCGAGGCGTCGAGGAACAGCAGCACCCCGGCGATGCACATACCCTGCTCAGCGTGGTGCGGGACCTCCCGACCGGAATCAGTGGTGTCCGGGAAACCCGTGTCCGCCACCGCGGTCCGTGAACGAGCCTGCCGCGCCTGCGGGATCAGAGATTCGCGCCCGGTTTGAGGACGCCGAGCGCCGCGGCCACCAGCACGCTGCCCCAGATCGCCCACACGTACGGCAGGCACCCGTTCACGCTGCGCTTGACGATCGCCTCCACCTCCGGGGTGGAACCGGTGGTCGACAGCGCGCCGAAGGCGGGACCGAAGGGACGCAGCGTCATCCTGATGCCGAGCCCGACGGCGATGGCGGTCGCGTACAGCAGGATCTTCACGGCCAGCCAGCGCGGTTCGGTGCTCACCCCGAACGGCTCGGTGGCGATCAGCGCGTACAGTCCGGCCACCGCCAGGGCCGCCACCACCGCGAACCGGATGGCCAGATCGGCGCGGGCCACCAGCGGGAACCGGCCGTGAGTACGGTGCTGGATCACCGTCAGTGCCAGCCAGCCCGCCGCGAACAGCCAGGTCAGCGCCACCACCCACCAGGGGAACAGGTCGTGGCCGAACAACTGCGCGCCGTGCGGGTCGGCCGCCATCAAGGTGACGCCGCTGGGCAGGAACAACACCAGGCACACCTTCGGCGCCAGATCCAACCCGCTCATGATCCGCAGTGCCGTCGACCGCGCCTGCGGGTCGAGTGCCGGGTCGATGACGTATCGGCTGGAGTAGAACACCCCGAGGTCGCCGCCGAGCCAGAAGACGAACAACACGATGTGCAGCACGATCCACCAGCCGTGCGGGTGCGGTCCCATATCCATCCTCCGAGCCGAGCCGGCGCACACGCCCGTTCTGGGGCGGCGCGTAGCGCGAACCCCCGGGCGGTAATGGATACAACGTATCCCTGAGAGAAACGCACGGCAAGCGGAATGCCGGAAGCGGCCCGGCTCGGTCAGCCGGAGTGGTTGGCCGCCCAGCTGCGAGCCACCAGTTCGGCCAGCACCGCGCGGTCCACCCGGTCCAGCCGCTTGATGTAGAGACACCCCTTGCCGGTGGTGTGCGGCCCCAGCCGGTCGAGCAGCTCCTGGTTGGACCCGTGACAGGTCAGACCGTAGAGCGTCAGCGCGGCCTTGCGCGGCGCGAGCCCCACCGCGAACCACTCGCGCTCCTTGCCGTCGGCGGTGGTGTAGCGCTGCGTGCCGAACCCGACCATGGAACTGCCCCACATCACCGGCTCGACGCCGGTGACGCCCTGGATCAGCTCCAGCGCCGCGAGCGCATCGGCCCGCCTGCGCGTATCGGCCACCGAGTCGAGAAACGCGCGGACATCTCCCCGGCCCGGTGTGGTGAGACGGTCGTCGGCCATGTGCCCAGGGTGGCACACCGCGGGGCCGCGACGCGTTTCCCGGAGGAATTCCTTCGTGGTGTCGCCGGGTGTGACGCAGAAATCAGCGACGCGAATTCTGTGGGCCCGATCGCTCGATTCGCCGGAGACGATCGACGTGGGGGCGGGACAGCGGGATCGAGTTGTCCGGGCCTGCGGGATGCGACCCGCGATGGCAATGAAACATGCTGTGCGCCACCATGATCGGACCGGCGTCATGGCGTCCGCGCCGACACCGCCCGCCCGACCGGGCAGTGACCGGAATCGATGATTCCCGGCGGATCGCCGGTCGGGTCCGCGTCGCCGATCCGGCCCTGGCCGGTGCGTGCCCGATGTGCGCGATCCCCGTGGGTGTGGCATAGTCGTCCCTGAGACCGAGCTAATTCGAGCGCGGCTCATCTACAGAAATGAAGTTTTTACCACATGGCTCAAGGCAGCGTGAAATGGTTCAACGGCGAGAAGGGCTTCGGCTTCATCGCCCAAGACGGAGGCGGCCCTGACGTCTTCGTGCACTACTCCGCCATCGGCGGCTCGGGTTTCAAGACCCTCGACGAGGGCCAGCGCGTGGAGTTCGAGATCGGGCAGGGCCAGAAGGGTCCGCAGGCTCAGGACGTCCGCGCGATCTAGTCGACGCGAGATGTAGGCTCCGCACCCCAGAGGTGCGGGGCCTTTCGTCTTTTCCGGCACCTTTTCCCCGAAATATCTGTTCCCCCTGTGCCTGTTTCCGCCACACCTGCTTCCGCTGCGCCCCGGAGAGGCTGCGTTCCCCGGCTCTCCAGGCACAGGGAGAGTCGGGAACCGCGGAACGGCTCGCCCGCCGCGTCGGCCGTCTACGCCGCGCGGCATGTCATCCTCGAGGGAGACCCGAAAACGCCGGCGGTCGTGTCCGAGATCCGTCCGCGTCCTGGCGCGCGCGTCCTGGGGCTGGTGCGAGCCGGCGCGGCCGTCGAGCGCACGCGCTTCCCGAACACCGAACGAACGGATCACGCCGCTTACGCCGCGCCGGCGGCCCGCGGCAGGCGGCGTCGGGTCGGCAGGGACGGTGCGCGCCTGCCTATCCGCCGGAACGCCGGCGCCGGGAGGAGTCGAGATCGATGACATCGCCCTCGCGGTCCTGCCCGCTCTCGGGAGCGGGGTGCGAATCGGTGGCGGGGGTGACCGGCCACCAGCCGGTCTCGCGCTGGAGTTCCGACCGCAAGACGGGCTTGGTCGGTGCGGGGTCGAAGACGTAGCCGGTTTCCGGCAGCCAGGCCCGGCGCGGACGCGCGCCCGGCTCCTCGGTCACGCGCCGTGGACGGCGCGGCAGCCGGGTGACCTTCGACGAGTCGTCGCCTGCTCCTGGGGTCTCCATAGCATCCATTATCGCGCGAAGCGGACAGTCCGGTCAGCCACCGCCCCCTGTGTGGGTGTATCGACGGGGCCGGGACAGTCCTAGGCCCTACCGGCGCTCTCCGTGGGGCAGACGGACACGGCCGGTAGGGCCTGAGGAAATAGAATCGTGCCGATCTTATTCGCCCGGCACAGGCAAATTCATTGCAATGTCGCAATTCCGGTGTTCGCCGAGCTTTGGCAAATGATCCGGGAAATGCGTCGTCGCGAGGGCGGGACGCCCGTCGGTCATCAGGCGGCGGGCTCCGGCTGGGACAGGTCGCGGCTGCCCAGCAGCACGTCGATGATGTTGACGAGGGCGGAGGTGCCGCCGTCGAAGGCCGAGCTGCCGGTGTCGAGCAGGCCGAGGCCGAGGCCGAGTGCGGCCGAGCCGGTGGCCAGGCCCTCGGCGGAACCGAGAGCGGCGCCACCTTCGGCGGAGCCTGCGGCGAGCGCGGCCGAGCCGGTGCCCAGGCCACCCGCGGCCCCCGCGGCGGCGCCCGCCTCGGCGGACCCGGCGGCCAGGCCGGCCGAACCGGTGGCGAGGGCGGCGGAGCCGGTGACGCCGGTGACGCTCTCGGCAGAGGCCACGGCCGGGCCGAAGAACAGGGTGGCGGCGGAGACGGCTCCGGCGGCGACGAGAACCTTGCGAGAGATCATGGCGGGGATTCCTTCCGGGTGGGCAGATAACAACACCATCTCGGTGTGCGATTGCAACGTTAAGGAATGAAACCCCGGACAACCAATAGCAATTCTTGTGTTATGAATCACCGTTAATTCTTGGCAAACGGACTGTGCTGGCCTGGTTACGGAATTCGATCTTGTGTGCACCCCATAATTCGATCTTGCTCGCCCGGAAAATCGGGCTCCGAGCGGGCGATAGCTACCCCCCGCGCCCCGGCGGGCGCGGCCGGGGGGGGCGGGGTGAAACCAGGGTACAACGCCGGGGCGCGCGGCCCCCGGGGGGGCCGGAGCCCCCCG
>NZ_JARWRU010000641.1 GCF_029867845.1 Nocardia farcinica
CCACCCCGCCCCCCGGGCGGCTGGCCGACCCCAACCCCGGCCACCCGGCTATCGGTGACCCCCCTAGCGCCGGTCGCGTCCGTCGATGCGCTACCGCGAGAGCGACTTCCGCAGATCCGCGACGCTCGCGCGCCGCTCGTAGGCGATCCAGGCGAAGATCGCGGCCAGCACCAGCGGGAAGATCGCCATCGCGGGCTTGCCCACGAGGAAGGCCTGCGTTCCCGCCGCCAGCACGGTCAGCACCGACAGCCCGGTGGCGGCGAGGGCGCTCAGCCGCGGCACCATCAGCCCGATCCCGCCCGCCACCTCGGCGAGCCCGATGAAGATCAGCAGCCCGACCGGGATGGTCACGTTCTCCAGCGCGTTCTCCGACAGCGTCCCCGGCATGACGAGCTTCGGCGCGCCGGAGGCGATGACGAAGAACAGCCCGAGCAGGATCTGCACCGTCCACAGGACACGATTGCGGATCGTGCCGGGGCGGTAGGCGTCGGCGACGGGGAACTGGGTGGTGGAGGTGGCAGTGGTCATGTCCGGTCCTTCCGGTCGGTCGCGCCGGGTCGGTAGCGCGTTCAACGGATCAGACGGGGCACCGCCGGCGAACTCATCGCTGTCCGGGAAAAAATCTCGGAATCGCTGGTCACGACCTGTCCCCAGCCGTGCCGATGAGTTCCGCGGCACCACGCCATCCATTCCATAGCCCCCAGGAGTCCCGAGGAGAGCGCATGACCGTCACCATCGAAACCCGCACCCTCACCGTCTCCGGCGCAACCCTCACCTACGACATCCGTCCCGGCAACGGTTCCACCACCCACCCGCCGCTGATGGTCTTCGGCTCCCCCATGGAAGTCGCCGCTTTCGCCACCCTCGCAAGCCATTTCACCGACCGCCCGGTGCTCACCAACGATCCGCGCGGCACCGATCGCAGCCCGATGACCGACCCCCTCGCCCGAGCCCTCCACCAGATCCTCGACCGCTGACCTCGGGCCGTCGCTCGGGCGTGGACCGTCCGGGGGCGCGAGATGTCGAGCCGAGCCGATGAGTCCGCCAGGCCGACGGAAGCGATCTGATCAGGTCAACAGGTCCGCGATGATCGCGGCTTCGGGCAGGGTCCAGGTCGATGCCTCGTCGCTGAGCAACTGTTCCCACGACGGCGCTCCGGCTTGCGCACGGGCCGCCGCGTCGGAGCGGACTTTCAGCGCCAGCATTCCGATCCGCAGAAGAACTGGAACGTTCAGGTGTCGGACCGCGACGGCGGCTTCACCGGTTACCGCCACGGCGGCGGCCTTGGAAAGGCTGATCGCTCCGGCGGCGGCGTGGGCGGCGAGCAGCATTTCCTGCTGTTTGGCCGATACGGCCGTCGGCAGGCGTGCGCTGCCCGTCGCCCGGAAGGCCGCGAGGTGGTGACAGGTCGAGATGAGAATCTCGGTCGCCAGCATGCCCAGACTCGGCGTCACGATCCCGGAGCGAAGGTTCAGCCCTTCGCCGGAATTCGTTCCCGCGTACGCGTCGAGAGCGAATTTCCGCAGATCCGGGTCAGGCATCTGAGCGAGCAGTGTCCACCCGGGCAGCGGAAGGCTCATCGGCGTGACGAAGTCGGCGGCCCAGTGCTTCAGGAGGAGCACGAGCGCGAGACGACGCTCGGGCACTCGGGCGAAGGGCAGGCCGGATCGCGTTGTCGTCACTTCGGCGACCATGCGCTGTCCGTCCAGCCACCAGGTGCCCTCGAAGGTGCCTGTGCGGATCTGGTCGAGTGCGCTGAGAAAACGACCGATATCGTGACCGGCGGAGCGCACTCGATGCGCCGGTCCACCGAAGCCGACACCGGTGTAGTCGATGGGGAGGCGGGCGGTCTCCTTTTCCCAACGGCGCAACTGATCGGTCGTCTTCAACACGGACAGGCCACTCAGAAGCGCGGTATCCACGCGGTTGTCGTAGAGGTTTCCGAGTGCGCCGAGAAGCCCTGCGAAGCCGACGACCAGCAGATCGCTCCGATCCCACGAAAACCGACGCGAGCCTCGCCACTCTTCGAGCTGTTGCAGCGCCGCCGGATCGAGGATGTCGGCGAGTTCGGGCTTTCCCCAACCCTCGGTTTCGCGACGCTGTCGATGGAAGGTGGTCAACTCCGCATAGGTGAGTCCCGAAGGCGTACTCGCGATGCGCCGCGACACCGAATGGTCGATCGACTCACCCGCGAGCGCAGACGCGGCGACGTCTTCGATGTCATCGAGGTCGCGCGAAAGCGCGTTCAGGTTTTCGATGAAGCCGTCATCAGGGGGAAGGGGCGGCTCGTCCGTGTCGCCGTCCCGAGAACTCACTCCGTGCCCTCGAGGTCGTCGGCGAGAACGGAGACGCCCTGGGCGACGGTCTCGATGGTCTTCTTCTCCCCTTCGAGTTCCTCGAGTTCGGCGAGCAGAGCTTGGAGTCGCTCGTCCTCCGGCCCCGTGACACGCTCCTTGAGCCGGTCGGCGATATCCCGGAAACGGGCGACGCGGTCTTCGGCCGCCAGGCGCTGGTCTCGCTCGGCGTCAAGCTCCGCCTGCTTGGCCTCGAGTTGCGCCCGAAGGTCATCGATGCGTTCGGCGAGACTCGCGACGGTCTTGCCGAGATTCGTGGCGCGCTCGCGGAGACCGACGATGACGGCTTTCGCGGCTTCCTCGTTGCCGTCGACATCGCGGAACACGAGCTGTGTCACGACGTGGAGCCGGATGGCGTCGGCCGCGATACGCGCCGCGGTCAACCCGGCGGCCTTTCCCGCGAGCGTGACCACGCCGGCGCCCGCCGCACCGCTGAAACCGGTGATGAGAGCAGCGCCACCGGCCATGCCGAGGCCTCCGGCGGCGATCGATCCACCGCCGAGCGCGGCCAGGCCCGCCGTCGTGGCGACCGCACCCGAATAGCCGAGCACCAACGTTCCGTAGACTCCGGCGATCGCCGGTGCGGCGAGGCCGCCGGTGAGTGCGCCGAGACCGAGGCCCGCCCCGGCGAGCAGTGCGTACTTCTTCCAGTTGCTCGCCTTCGAAAGCTTCTTGATCGCCTCCTTGTACGCGTTCTCCACCGCGTGGAGATCCTCGGGGTGCAGTGTGTCCATCGCGCTGTGGGCGGCGGCGAGAGCTTCCGCGCGGACCGCCTTGTCCCACTTGCCCTCCACCCACGGCTCGAACCCGTACAGGTCGATGAGCAGGAGCAGGGCTCGCGACCGCTTCGTCACCAGCGAGGAGAGCTGTGGGCCGGCGACTTCGAGTGCCTCGAGATCCGGCGAATCACTGTCCGCGGCGATCTGCTCGACGATGTCGGCGACCGCGGCGGACCAGTCGTCCCGCTCCCGCCGCGCGATGGCCGCGATCGCGTCGGCACGGAAGGAGTTGCGGACCTCACGCTTGGAAGGGAGGTGTTTGCCCTTCGAGGCGGCGATGTCACGCTGCATCATCCGGTACTGCCAGGCCCGTGAGGATGAAGTCCTCATCGGGAGACAATTCGAGCTTTTTCCGCACCTGAGCCGTATCCATGCGCGCGACATTAGCGACAGCGCTCGACAGGGGGTAGATCCTCGTTCGAGGACGCCCTCGCTCCCGCCGGCGATCACTCGAAAGGCGAGCGACGACACGGCCGCGTGCAGGCGGCGGCGATGCCAGGGCCTGCCCGAGAGGCGCTCAGGACGCCGCTTGCCATGAGAAGAGCCGCAGTCGAAGGGTGCGGGCGGTCTACGAGTTCGGCCCTGACGTCGAACCCTCGCCGTCGAGGGTGAGGACAACCAGCGGGATGGGCCGGTCGACCTTGGACTGGAAATCCGCCAGCAGGGGGTTGTGGGCGAGTACCCACGCCGCGAACTCGTCGTAGTCCGCACCTTCGAGCACCTTGCCGGTCGCCCGGTAGGTCTTGTCCCCGAGTTCGACAGTGACCCGCGGATTCGCTTTGATGTTGTGCCACCAGGCCGGGTACTTGTCTTCGACGAACGAACTCACGAACATGGTGTCGCCTCGGTACAGAGGCCCCAGCGGAACCGTGTGCCGCTTGCCGCTCCTGGCCCCCGTGGTGGTCAGCAGGATGAGATCCCCTCCCGCGTAAGCGCCGCCCACCTTGCCCGAGTTCTCCCGGAACTCCTTGATCACCTCATCGTTCCAGTTGGCGATGCCGTCCTCCTGGTCCCACGCCTGGTTCCAGGGTGCGTTCGGATCGTCGTAGTCGGTGATGTCGGTCTGATTCGGCTGTCCCGCAGTCGTTTCACTCATGATTCGAGTGTGGAACGGATTCAGGACAGTTCCTGTCCTGAATCGACAATTTCACGCTGCGGTCGGCGGCGTCCGGGTGTCCGCCCACCAGTGGACCGCGCGTCGTCCGGGTGGGCGGGCGATCAAGCGAAGGGGTTGGCGGTGCGGCCTACCAGGTCGGCGACGGAATCCAGGACGAGAGTGGGGCGGTAAGGGAACTGCTCGACCGAGGCGCGGGTGGAGATTCCGGTGGTGGCGACCAGGATGGTGCGCATGCCCGCCTCGAGGCCGGAGATGACGTCGGTGTCCATGCGGTCGCCGATCATGACGGCGGACTGGGAGTGCGCGCCGATGCGGCGCAGGGCCGAGCGCATCATCAGAGGGTTGGGTTTGCCGACGTAGTAGGGCTCGCGGCCGGTGGCGCGGGTGATCAGGGCGGCTACCGAGCCGGTGGCCGGGAGCAGGCCCTCGCGGGAGGGACCGGTGGCGTCGGGGTTGGTGGCGATGAAGCGGGCGCCGCGCTCCACCAGGCGGATGGCCGTGGTGATGGCTTCGAAGGAGTAGGTGCGGGTCTCGCCGAGGACGACGTAGTCGGGGTCGCGGTCGGTGAGGACGTAACCGATCTCGTGCAGGGCGGTGGTGAGACCGGACTCGCCGACGACGTAGGCGGTGCCGCCGGGGCGCTGGGCGTCGAGGAAGGCGGCCGTGGCGAGGGCGGAGGTCCAGATGGCCTCCTCGGGGATGTCCAGGCCGGTCAGGCGCAGGCGGGCCTGCAGGTCGCGCGGGGTGCGGATGGAGTTGTTGGTCAGGACGAGGAAGGGGATCTCGTTGGCGCGCAGCTCGGCGAGGAACTTGTCGGCGCCTGGGACCAGGTGGTCCTCGCTGACCAGGACGCCGTCCATGTCGGTCAGATAGGACAGGACGGGCTCGTCGTCGCTGCGGTTGCTCTCACTCGCCTGGCTGGTGGTCACGTGTCGATTCTGCGTCATCCCGGCCCGCCGGCAGCGCAGGGCGGGCGGCCCTGGCGTACCGCGCGAGGGTCCGGGCGGCGAGTTCGCGCAGGTGGGCGCGGGCTTCGGCGGGCCGGGTGACGATCGCCTCATCGGCGAAGGGCAGCAGCTGGCGGACATCCTCCAGCGCACGGCAGGTGAGGGTGAACGGGATCTGCCCGTCGGCGGCGGGCGGGTGCAGGGTGAGGCGGGTGCCGAGGATGCGGCGCGGG
>NZ_JARWRU010000642.1 GCF_029867845.1 Nocardia farcinica
GTAGAGCAGGTTGCCCTTGTAGCGGCGGGCCCGGTAGCGGGTGAGCAGGTCGAGGGAGCGAGTGCCCTCGGCCAGCAGGCGCGCCAGCCGGTCGGGGCCGAAGGAGGCGAACGGCTCGGGCAGGTCGGCGATCAGGGCGGCCAGCCGGGCGGAATCCCAGTCGGCCGGGTCGAAATCGGCCCCGATCAGGGCCTCCAGTTCGGCGGTCGGTTCGCCGAGCAGACCGCCGACCAGGTCGGCCAGCGGCACCGCGGAGGCGGCGACCGGCTCGACGACGCGGGGGCTGTCCAGCATGGCGAGGGTGGCCACATGCTGGCCCTCGTCCTGGAGCTGGATGGCCACCGCGTGGGCGAGGACACCACCGAGCGACCAGCCGAGCAGGTGGTAGGGGCCCTCCGGCTGCACAGCGCGGATCTCACGCACATAGCGGCGCGCCCACTCGTCGATCGAATCCGGCAGCGGGTCGGCCGAATTCAGCACCGGCGATTGCAGACCGTAGAGGTCGCGGTCGGCGTCGATGTGGGCGGCCAGCCCGGCGAAGGACCAGGCCACACCACCCGCGGGGTGGATGCAGAACAGCGGTTCGCCACCGCCTCCGGTGCGCAGCGGCAACAGCACCTCGAAGGCGGCGTCCTCGTCGATGCGGCCTCGGCCGGCGCGGGCCCGCTCCAGCTGGGCGATCAGGCCCGCCGGGGTGGGCGCGGAGAACAGCCACAGCACCGGGACGCGCTCCCCCAGCGCCTCGCCGAGCCGGGTGGCCAGGCGGGTGGCGAGCAGGGAGTTGCCGCCGCGCTCGAAGAAGTTGTCGTCCAGGCCGACCCGGTCGGCGTGCAGCAGTTCGGCGAAGGCCGCGCACACGGTCTGCTCCAGAGCGGTTTCCGGGGCGCGGTACTCGCGCTCGCGTAGCTGCGGGCGCGGCAGGGCGGCGCGGTCGAGCTTGCCGTTGGCGTTGCGCGGCAGCGCGGCCAGCGGCACCAGGGCGGCGGGCACCATGTAGCCGGGCAGGCGTTGGGCCAGCGTTTCCCGCAGCTCGTCGGCGTCGAGGGTGTGCCCGTCGAGGACCGTGTAGTAGCCGACCAGCATGGCATCGGCGGCGCCGGAGTCGTGGGGGGGGGCGGCGGCCGCGCCCCCCCCCCCGCCGGCGCGCCCCGCGTGCGCGAGATCGGGGCGGAGGTAGGGGGTAAACCCCCCCGAGACCAGGA
>NZ_JARWRU010000643.1 GCF_029867845.1 Nocardia farcinica
CCCGGGGGGGCCGGGCCCCCCCCCCCCCGGGCGGCGCCCCGTTGCGTCGCGGGAGTCGCCGCCCCGGCCGAGCCCACTCCGCTTCCGAAAGGCACCGAGGCCGCGGTCAGGCCACCGCGCCGGCGACCTTCAGCTCGACGATCCGATCCCAGCTGAGCCCCAGCTCGAGCAGCACCTCGTCGGTCTGCTCGGCGAACCCGGGCGCGGGCCGCAGATCCGGGGCGGCGACGTCGAACTGGACCGGGTTGGCCACCAGTTCCAGCTCCCCCGCCCGGCGCAGATACTCGTTGGCCCGGATCTGCGGATCACCGAGCACCTGCTCGGAGTCCTGCACCGGCGCCCACGGCCCCGACAGCGTCGCCAGCCGCTCGGTCCACTCCGCCAGGGTGCGGCGCTTGATCTCGGCGCGCAGGATCGCCACCGCCTCGGCGGTGTGCTCGGCGATGCGCGCGGCGTCGGCGAAGCGCGGATCGTCGGCCAGCTCCGGCCGATCGATGTGGCGGCACACGTCGGCCCAGAACTTGCCCGGCTGGAGCATGACGAACGACAGGTACCGCCCGTCGGCGGTCTCGTACAGCCCCGACAACGGATTCGTCGGCGCCCCGTGCGCGCCCGGCTGCGGCGCGACCATCGGCTTGTTCCCGTACGCGGAGAGCGCGACCGTGTGCCCGAGTGACCACAGCCCGCTGCCGAGCAGGGACACGTCGACAACCGAGGGCGTGCCGGTGCGTTCCCGTTTGAGCAGTGCGGCGGCGATGCCCCCGGCCAGGTTGGTGCCGGAGATGGTGTCGCCGAAGGCCGGGCCGGGCGGCTGGATCATGCCCTCGATGCCGGGCGCGGTGATGGTGGCCGCGATCCCGCCCCGGCACCAGAAGGCGGTCATGTCGTAACCACCGCGGTCGGATTCCACGCCGCGCGGGCCGAGCGCGCTGCCGCGGGCGTAGACGATCGACGGGTTCACCGCGCGGATGTCGTCGAGATCGATGCCGAACTCGGCGCGTGCCCGCGGCAGGAAGCTGGTCAGGAAGACATCGGCGCGGCGGGCGAGTTGGTGGATCAGCTCGCGCCCCTGCGGCGTGGACATGTCGACGCCGATACTGCGTTTGCCGCGATTGGCATGCTCCACATTGGGATTCGGTTCGCCTTCCACGACGAACTGCCCGACTCGGCGCAGTCCGCGCTGCGGATCACCGGTCACCGCGTGCTCGACCTTGATCACGTCGGCGCCCCAGTCGGCGAGCACGGCGCCCGCGGAGGGGACGAAGCCGTACATGGCCACTTCGAGCACGCGGATTCCCGCGAGGGGACCGTCGGCTGTCTCGCTCATCTTTTTCTCCGTCATTCGAGATCGGACATGCTCATGTCGACATCGGCGAGCGTGGTGGGCTCGCCGTGGTCGGCGGTGTAGCGGTACGGGGTGAAGCCGCAGCGGAAGACACCGGTGTCGGGCCGGAAGTCGGCGGCCCGCCAGCCCTCGGGCGTGGCCTGCTGGACGTTGAAGCAGCGCGGCTGCTCCGAACGCGGCCTGCTCAGGTCGACCGGGGCCTGCAAACCGCCGCCGGTCCACGCGGTCTCCGCGCGCGCGTGCTCGAACACGCAGCGCCTGGTCAGCTCGTCACCGCAGGCGGTGGCCGACTTGGCGAACAGCAGCCAGGCCGGGAAGGCGCGCAGCACCTGGTAGGTGATGGGGCTGTCGGGCTTGTAGCGGGCGAACAGCTCCTGCAACTGCGCGACGGCGGGCACCCGGTCGGCGGCGTCGAGCGGCGCGGTGCCGGCGAGGTCGGCGAAGTTGTTCTGCGCGACCAGCGATGGACCGGCGTTGTCGAGGAAGGCCTGCTTGTAGGAGTTGGAGTTGGCGTCGATCCAGTCCAGCCGGTAGTCCAGGCCGGTCAGCGCCTCCTCGAGCTTGGTCAGCGCACGGTGCTCGCCGAGGAAGATCAGCCCGCGCACGCCGTTGCTCTTGATCGCCTGCGCGTACGGGGTCCAGTCGGCCAGGCCGCCGAGCGGGTACAGGCCGCTGTAGGCGATGTTCGCCCCGGAGGCGGTCAGCGCCTCGGTGAGCTTGTCGCCCATGACCTTCGTGATCGGCGAGTCACCGGTGAGCAGGCCGATTCTGCCCTTCGACTCCGGGTAGGCCTCGGTGGTGAGCCAGTCGTAGAAGCCGGTGTAGGGATTGACGTCCTCCGAGAGCGAGGAGCCGCCGCCCAATTGCAGGTCGGAGCCGGTGTTGGCGGTCTGGGTGACCTGCGCGGGGAACTCCGGCAGCAGGCACCTCAGCCGGTCCTTCACCCCGAGCCCGTCCAGCGCCGCCGCGCCGCCGACCAGGAAAAAATCCTCCCGGCAGGCTTCCAGCATGCGCTGGCGGACCTCGGTGAGCCTGGTGTCGCGCAGGTTGGTCACCAGCTCACGTCCGTCGATGCCGCCCGCGGCATTGCACCAGGACACGAAAACCTCTGCGGCGTCCACGATGTCGGGATCCTTGGTGAATCCGATGTCGGAGAACAGGCCGACCTCGATCCGGGTGGCACTCACCCCCTGGGCGGTGGCCGACGAGGCGTCTCCCGGTCCGCACACACCGCTCAGGTCACCGAAGTCACCGGACACCGCCGCGGTGGGTGCGGATTCCTCGCCCGCACCCCCTTCCCTGGCGCATGCCGTCGCGGCGAGTACGAGCGCCATGAGCGCGGCGACCAGCGTGGTGATCGTGCGATGTCTCCCGCGGCCGGTCCGGCGGGCGGCGGGGTGCGCCGCACGGATTCGTGGAGTGCGCATGGGACGTCCTTGCTGTCGAGACGAAAGCGGCCGGGCGTGGGCGCCCCTCGGCCCGCCCCGGACCGAGAATAACATTCTCCATATCAGCACATGCCATTTTTGAGATGGCGCCCCACGACCGGCCCGCATACGCTGTGATAAAGGGTTATCCGGTACAGTGCATTCATGTTCTCTTCACATCACCGGGGTTGGAGGCGCCCGTGACCAGCCCGAGCGAGCAGCCGGCTTGGAAAGAGCGCGCCGTCGAGCGTTCCCTGCGTACCGCCAAGCTGCGCGCCGAGCAGCGCGTCCAGCGGTTCCTCGACGCGGCCCAGGCGATCATCACGGAGAAGGGCAGCACGGATTTCACCGTGCAGGAGGTCGTCGACCGCTCCCGCCAGTCATTGCGCAGCTTCTATCTACAGTTCGACGGCAAGCACGAGTTGCTGCTGGCGTTGTTCGAGGACGCCCTCGGCCGCACCGCCGACCAGCTGCGCGCCGCCGCCGACGGCGAGAGCGCCCCGCTGGACAAGCTCCGCGTCACCGTGGAGCTGCTGTTCGAGTTGTGCAGGCCCGATCCCGGCGCACAGCGCCCGCTGTTCACCGATTTCGCGCCCCAGCTGCTGGTCAGCCATCCCGGCCAGGTCAAGGTGGCGCACGCCCCGATGCTCGCGCTGTTCACCGAGCTGATGACGGAGGCCGCCGAGGCGGGCGTGCTCCGCGAGGGCATGGAACCGCGCCGGGTCGCCGCCATGGTCATCCAGACCGTCATGTTCACCGCGCAGTCGGCCACCGCCGATGATCAACGGCCGATCACCGCCGCGGAGATCTGGGACTTCTGCGCCCACGGCTTCCCCGCGCGCTGCGCCGCGCGACCGACCCGGGCGCGGGGCGGCACTTCTCGGTGCCGCCCCGCCCGTATC
>NZ_JARWRU010000644.1 GCF_029867845.1 Nocardia farcinica
CGGCCGCCGAGGAACTCGGCTATCCCGTCGCGGCCAAGGCGACCGGCGAACTGTGGCGCAAGCGCGCCGATCTCAGCGGGGTGCGCCTGGATCTGTGGCGTCCCGAGGCGGTGCGCCAGGCCTATGCCGACCTGGTCCGCATGTGCGGCGACCCGGTGCTGCACATCCAGCGGATGGCCACCAAGGGCGTCGGCTGCATCCTGCGGGTGCAGGACGACCCGTCGTTCGGTTCGGTCATCGAGTTCGGGTTGTCCGGCCCGATCATCGAGATGCTCGGCGACCGTGCCTATCGCGCGCTGCCGCTGACCGAGGCCGAGGCGGCCGCGCTGATCGACGCGCCGAGGGCGGCGCCGTTGTTGTCGGGCACCCCGGTCAGCCCCCGGGTGGACAAGGCGGCGCTGATCGAGCTGACGCAACGCATCTCGGCGCTGTTCGACGATCTGCCACAGATGCGCGAGCTGGCCTTCGAGCCGGTGCTGGCCTCGCCCGCCTCGGCGGAGATCCTGTACGCGCGCGGGCGGATCGGGCCGGAACCGAGCCGTTTCGACGAGGGGCCGCGCAGGCTCGCCTGAGGCCGCCTGCTGCGGCAGAATTCGGCGTATCGAGCGCGGATCAGGAAACACTGCCCAGGAATTCGGCCGGGCCCGGTAACAGCCCGGCCGAGCCGCCCCGATCTACGGGAGGACTTACCGCGTGGCCACCGTGGCCGCGCGCTCCCCGCCAGGAAGGTCGTAAATCCATGAAGATTCGTCTCGCCGGAATCGTCGCTCTCGCCGGCCTCGCTCTCGCCGGTTGCTCGGTGAGCATCGGCTCGACCACGCCCACGGTCAAGGAGGCCGATCTGGAGCGCTCGGTCGCCCAGACGCTGGAGAGCCAGCTCGGACAGCCCTCCGA
Organism: Nocardia farcinica; assembly: GCF_029867845.1. GTDB lineage: Bacteria > Actinomycetota > Actinomycetes > Mycobacteriales > Mycobacteriaceae > Nocardia > Nocardia farcinica_A. The sequence continues at coordinate 895 of NZ_JARWRU010000644.1, forward strand.
CGAGATCGACTGCCCCGACGACCTGAAGGGCGAGGTCGGCGCGGTGCTCGACTGCACCCTCACCGTCGACGGGCAGACCAGCGGCCTGACCGTGACGGTCACCTCGGTCGAGGGCGATACGGTCAACTACGACGTCGAACTCGAGACCGCCTGACCCGTGAGCCCCACCCGCCCGGAGTAGGGCGGACGGGCCGGGGGTTCGCGGTGACGAAAGAAAATGCCTGGTCGCTCCTCGGAGCGGCCAGGCATTCTTCGTGTGTTCGTGTGCTGCCCCGGCGGGGGCAGGCGGGCTGGTCAGCTGGCGTAGGCGCGCAGCCGGTCGGCCCGCTCACCCTTGCGCAGCTTGGACATGACCTCGCGCTCGATCTGGCGCACGCGCTCGCGCGAGAGACCGAACAGCTTGCCGATCTGGTCGAGGGTGCGCGGCTGGCCGTCGTCCAGGCCGAAGCGCAGCCGGATGACCTGCTGTTCGCGCTCGTCGAGGGTCGCGAGCACGCTGCGCACGTCACGGTGCAGCAGGCCGGCGATCACCGCGGACTCGGCCGAGGTGGCCTCGGAATCCTCGATGAAGTCGCCCAGCGGGGCCTCCTCGTCGTTGCCGACCGGCATGTCCAGGCTCACCGGGTCGCGGCTGTGGTCGAGCAGATCGGCGATCTTCTCCACCGGGATGCCCGACTCGGCCGCCAGCTCGGCGTCGGTGGCCTCACGGCCCAGCTGCTGGTGCAACTCGCGCGTGATGCGCGCCAGCTTGTTCACC
>NZ_JARWRU010000645.1 GCF_029867845.1 Nocardia farcinica
CCCCCCCCCCCGCCCCCCCCGGGGCGGGGGCGCCCCTCGTCGTTCCCGGCCGGGCTGTGCTGTTTCCGATCGGGCTGTGCTGTTTCCGGCCGGGCGGTGGCGGGGGCTCACGGATAGCCGTGGCCGTCGTAGTTGCCCGCCGGGAAGCTGCCGGTCGGATGACTGCCGTCGTGGAAGGCGCGCGAGAGATCCATCCCCGCGAAGGCCGGGGGAGTGCGCCCGTCCACCGCGAAGCGGTACAGCGCCGCCGAGTAGACGGTGTTGGCGGCGGAATAGAAGGCCAGCACCGTGATGAACGCGCCGAGGCCGAGCCAGCAGCCGACCGTAGACAGCAGCACCCCGCCCACCGCCTCGTCGGCCAGCGCGCCGAGCACCGTGCCGATCAGCATGCTCAGCAGCCCGCCCACCAGCACGAGGATGTAGCCGAAGGTGCCCAGTCTGGTCGTGCCCGCCACCCCGGTGCCCCACACCTGCGCGTGGCAGGCCCGCGCGGCGCGCACCGCCTCCACCGGGCCCCGGCGTTCCAGCACGATCATCGGCAACACCAGATAGGCCACGTCCGACCACGGGGTCGCCCTGGTCGGGCTCGGCGCCCCCGGCTCCCTGGCGGTGCGCTCGAACAACCGCAGCACCGGCAGCACGAACGCCACCGCGAGCGCCCATGGCAGCAGCGCGAAGAACCGGGCCCGGCCCGCCCGCCGGCCGGCACGCGGGTCCGCCCAGCCGCCGCGCAGCACGTTGTCGGCCTGGGTGAGCAGGCCCGCGTTGCCGAGCACCGTCACGATCACACACAACAGGTACACCACGACGACCGTCGGATAGGGGATGGGCGAGGCCACCCCGACACCGGTGAAGAACAGGGTGGCGAAGGTCGCGCCGGTGAAACCCAGCCCGACCAGCGCCGAGGTGACCGGGAACGAACGCAGCCCGCGATGCGCGCGCAAGACGGCATTGGCGGTCGAATACATCGTGCGCGCGGTCGAATACGACACGTGGGCATCCCCCGGGGTCGAGCGTCTTCGTCGGTCCCCGCCCATGCTAGCCACGGCGCGACGGCGGGCTCAGTTCGGCGGTGCGGGCGGGGCGTAAGGGGTCTGGATGACGGGCGGGATCACCAGCGTCGGCGTCGATCCGTGCTCGGATTCGCGCGGCGCCTCGCGGCCGAAGGCCAGCAGACCGGCCACCGTCACGCCGAGGGCCAGCGTCACGGCGGCGGCGGTCACCAGCTTCCAGCGGCCCCGCCGCGCCGGGACGGGCGGCGCCGGGATCGGATCGGTGCGCAGGTGCGGGATGTGCACGTCGCCGGACGGGCGTTCGGCCGCCAGCAGCACCGCCCCGCGCGCCGAGACGTGCTCGGGCTCGGGGTCGTGCACGATCGGCAGGTCGAAGGTCGCGGCCAGTTCCTCGCGCACGATCGGGCTGCGCGCGCACCCGCCGACCAGCACCAGCGCGATCGGCCGCGTCCCGGTGCGCTCGATCAGCTGCTCCACCGCCGACGCCGAGTCCCGCACCCCGTCGGTCAGCAGGTCGGCCAGATCGCTGTGGGTGAGCACTGCACGCGCGCCGGTGCGGGGGTCGGTGGCGGTGACCACCCTGGCGCTGCTCAGCTCCTCCCGGTGGCGGCGCACCACGGCGCGGTCGGCGCGCACGCCCACGTGCGCGAGACGGTTGCGCAGCAGCGCGTCGTAGTCGTCGCCGCCGGGGCAGCTGCCGTGGTCGAAACCGAGCACCGCGTCCGCGCGGCAGTCGACCTGGGTGAGGGTGAGCCCGGCGCTGCCCAGGTCGTAGAGCAGCACCGAGCCGGAATCCGGCAACCGCCCGGTGAAGCGCAGATAGCGCAGCTGCGCCAGCGGCTCGTCCACCACGGTCAGCCTGCGCCTGCCCGCCGCGCGGCGCACGATCTCGGCGTGTTCGGCGCTGCGGCAGGTCACCGCCGTGCTCGCGATCAGCTCGTCCCGCTGCTGCGCGGACAGGCTCATGCGGCGGATGACCTCGAAGACCGCCTCGTCCACGCCCGCGCCCGGCCGCCGTCGCACCGCGCAGCAGTCGATGGGCGGCAGATGCGGCTGGTCGGAATGGGCGAGGATCGCCCGCGCGCCACTCGAGCCGGCGGACACGCCCAAGACCAGCACCATGGTGTTCATGGTGACCTGTCCGCGCCACTGTGCCAACACATGCGTATCGGTCACAGCGCGGGCGCCGCCGTCAGGGCTCTGTTGGCCGGACCGTGGGGTACGGCCGCGCGCTCAGCCCGCCGCGGGCTCGGCGCCGCCCGCCCAGCGCACCGGCGCGCCACCGGTGTCGAAGTCGCCCGCCGCGTGCCGGAACTCGGCGAGCAGTTGCAACAGGGTGGCGAGCCGATCCGGTGCCAGCCCTGGCTGCGCGAACACCTCGGCGTTCAACTGTTCCGTCGCCTCGGCCACGGATTTTCGTCCCGCGTCGGTGATCTCGATGAGCGTGGCCCGCCGGTCGCTCGGATGCGGCACCCGCGTGACCAATCCGGCCGCCTCCAGTCGGTCCACCGTGTTGGTGACACTGGTCGGATGCACCTGCAGGCGCGCACTGGCCTTCGCCATCGGCAGCGCCCCGGTCCTGGTGAAACTCAACAGCCGCAGCAACTCGTAGCGCGAGAAGGTCAGACCCGTCGGCTTCAGCGCCTCGTCGACCCGCGCCATGACGATCTGCTGCGCCCGCACCAGCGAGGTCACCACCGCCATGCCGTCGGCGGCATCGGCCCACCCGTGGTCGACCCACTGGCGGCGGGCCTCCTCGATCGGGTCCAGCGGAAGCGGGCGTGGCCGAGACATGTGTCCGATCATCGCACGCCGCCCGCCGTCGGCGGCCATTCCGCACAACTCGCTGTGCCCGATTCACCCGGATTCCCCGTCACACCCGCCCGAGCCGCCCACACCCGCCCCGTCGAGCCTTGCGATCACGGTGACCGTAACCCTCGCCGGCCCACCGTGTGCCGGGGCAGTCTGTACAGGCCATGCGGGCGTGGCTGAGAGGTTTAGGCAACGGTCTGCAAAGCCGTGCACGCGGGTTCGATTCCCGCCGCTCGCTCGACGCTGCCGGGTGTGCCGCGGCCGAGGGCCCGGGCGGGAAATGCCGACCGGGCCCTCGTCGCGTCGACGGGCACCGGGCGATCGAACACGTGAGGCCCCCCCCCCGGTGGGCCGGGGGGGGGCGGCCGGGGGGTTTTGCCGAGGGCGGGTTGGCACCGGCGGCGGGGAGGTGCGGGGGGGGACC
>NZ_JARWRU010000646.1 GCF_029867845.1 Nocardia farcinica
CCCGCCCCCGGCGGGGGGGGGGCTACACCGGGCCGTACCCGGCGGCGCCCCCCCTAATATTTCGCGGCGGGGGGGGCACGCCGGGCACGTATCATTCGAGGTACCACGCGGGGACCAATCCGTCGGGTGGTCGCTATCCGGCACAACTCGGTGCCGACCAGCGCGGGGGGTACGCGCCGCCCGCTCAGCCTCGAGGTCCGAGAATGAGTGCCGAGTCCGAGAGAAGTGTCCCGACCAGCCCGGATCCGCCCGGCACCGGCCGGGCGGCCGCAGCCGGGAGCAGCCCGGTCCAGAGCAGCCCGGTCCAGAACAGGCCGGTCCAGAACAGCGCGGTCGGCGCGTTCCAGGCCGCGTGGAGCGCCGTCGACCGCCTGCCCGCCGACCAGCGCGCCACCCGCCTGCCCCGCATCGCCGACTTCCTGCCCGACGCGCGGACCCTGCGCACGGCGGCCCTGCTCGAACTGGTCCGCGTCGACCTGCGCTACCGCTGGCTCGGGCGCACCGCCGCGGGCACGGCGCCGCGCCGCAAGCGGCTGGCCGACTACTGCGCCGAGTTCGACGAACTCGAGCCCGACCGCCTGCCCGCCGGGCTGATCTACGAGGAGTTCGTCGTCCGCAGGCAGAGCGGCGAACAACTCGACCCGCGCAGCTGCCTGCGCGAATACCCCGCCCAAGCCGAGGTCCTGCGCGAACTGCTCAACACCGACGACCCGGACCAGAGCACCCGGCGCGCCACCCCGGGCCCCGAGCCCGACCCCGACGGCCCCGCCGACGACACCACCTACCTCGCGGGCAGCGGCTCTCCCGCCTTCGACACCCCCGCCACCCTCCGCGCCCCGCAACCGCCGCCGGGCCGGGCGGGCGCGTCCGGGGGGACGCACCCCCACCCGCGCGCGAGCGATCCCCGCGCGGGCGACAGCGAACCCGACGCCACGATCGCGGCCGTCGCCCCGGCCGCCGACACGGACAGCGAACCCGACGACGGCGCGGGCGTTCTCCCTTCGGATGCCACTGTCGCGGCCCCCGGGGTCGGAGAGACGACCACCTTCCCGCCCGACGACGAGGCCACCCGCACCGCCGCCGCCACGGCGAGTGCCCGCACCGTGCCCGGTTCCGGCGCGGAGCCGGAGGAGACCGCGACGGCCGCGCAGACCGAGCCGACCGCCACCTCCGCCGGTCCGCCGCCGGCGGACAGCGACCCACTCGACCACATCCACGTCGGCCGCCGGGTAGGCGATTTCGACCTGCTCAACGGTCTAGGCAGCGGTGCGTTCGCGCGAGTGTTCCTGGCCAGGCAGCGGTCCATGCAGCGGCTGGTCGCGGTGAAGATCTCCGCCGACCACGGCACCGAGGCGCAGACCCTGGCCCAGCTCGACCACGACTACATCGTGCGGGTGTTCGACCAACGGCTCATGGACGCCCAACGCGGGACGGGCGCGGCGGCGCGGCGGTTGCGGCTGCTGTACATGCAGTACCTGCCCGGCGGCACCCTGCTCGGCGTGCTGCGCCGGGTGCGCGCCACCCCGCCCGCCGAACGCAACGGCGAGCTGTTGCTGGCGGCGGTGGACGCGGCCATGGAGGACAAGGGCGAGATCCGGCCGACCGATTCCAGCGTGCGCGCCGAGATCGCGGCGCTGAGCTGGCCGGAGACGGTGGCCTGGCTGGGCAGGCGGCTGGCCGAGGCGCTGGAGTACGCCTCCTCGCACGGGGTGCTGCACCGCGACGTGAAGCCGGCGAATGTGCTGCTCACCGCGGAGGCGGTGCCCAAGCTGGCCGATTTCAACATCAGTTTCAGCCGCAACGTGTCCGGCGCGAGCCCGGTGGCCTACTTCGGCGGCTCGCTGTCGTACATGTCGCCCGAACAGCTCGAGGCCTGCCACCCCGGCCGGGACCGCTCGGCGGCCGATCTGGACACCCGCGCCGACATCTTCTCCCTCGGCGTGGTGCTGTGGGAACTGCTGACCGGCGCCAAGCCCTTCGACGACACCACCGCCGGCATCGGCGAGCGCGGCGACGACACCACCCTCGAGGCCATGCTGGAGCGCCGCGCGCTCGGCGTCGACCCGGCCGCGCTGGAGCGGGTGCCCCCGGATTGCCCGGCCGCGCTGCGCCGGGTGCTGCTGACCTGCCTCGAGCCCGATCGCGAGAACCGGTGGGGCAGCGGCGAAGTGCTCGCCAAGCAGCTGGACCTGTGCCTGGACCAGCGCGCGCGGGAACTGGTCGACCCCAAGCCGGGCAGCTGGCGGCTGCGGCTGCGGCTGCGGCCGTGGATCGTCCCGGTGCTGGTGGTGGCGATCGGCGTGCCGAACCTGCTGGCCTCGCTCTACAACATCCAGCACAACCAGACGCTGATCGTGTCCAGGATGACCGAGGACGCCCAGCGCACCTTCCTCATCATCACCGGCGTGGTGAACAGCATCTTCTTCCCGCTGGGTTTCGTGCTGGTGGCCTGGCTGTCGCGGGCGGTGCTCATGGTGCCGCGCGGGCTGCGCAAGGGCAGACGCTACGACGCGCAGACCCTGCGCCGGGCCCGCAACGACGCGCTGCTGCTGGGTGAGCGGGCGGTGGTGATCCCGTTCGCGCTGTGGGTGCTGGCCGGGCTGACCTTCCCGCTGGCGCTGCAACTGTCCACCGGCGACGTGACCGCCAGCGCCGTCATCCACTTCCTGGCCTCGCTGGTGGTGTGCGGGGCGATCGCCGCCTCCTACCCGTTCTTCCTGGCGACCTTCTACATCGTGCGCTGCATCTACCCGATCTTCCTGCGGCACGGCGAGATCAGCGCCGACGACGCGGTGCGGCTGCGCGCCCTCGACCGCCGCTGCAACGGCTATCTGGCCGTGGCCGCCTCGGTGCCGCTGCTGGCCGTGGCCGGGGTGACCTTCCTGCCGCCGGCCGACATCCCGCAGGTGATCGTGGCGGTACGGGTGCTGTGTGTGGGCGGCATCGTCGCGTTCGTGGCGTCCTACCTGTTGTTCCGGGCGCTGGAGGCGGACCTGCGCGCGCTGGAGCGGGTGGTCGATCCCGAGCCCGCCCGTCGTGACACCGACCGTGGCGGACCGGTGGAGCCGCGCTCGTGACCGACCCGGTCGCCGAGGCTCTCGCCCGGTTCCGCGCGCGCTGGCGGGCGTACCTGGCGCGGGGCGGCGAGCCCCCGCACCCGGCCGCCTTCGTCCCCAGTGCCGCGCACGTCCGCCGCGCGGTGCTGCTCGCCCTGGTCCGCGCCGACATCAGGGCCCGCGCCGCCCGGCCCGGGCTGGCCAGGGATGTCGACGACTACCGCCGCGAATTCCCCGAACTGTCCGAGGCCGCCGCGCTGTCCGCCCTGC
>NZ_JARWRU010000647.1 GCF_029867845.1 Nocardia farcinica
GGGCCGTAGTGGGTGGGGGCGGCGTGCGGCCCGGTGCCGTTGCGACCGCCGTTCATCCCGCCGTTGTGGTTGCTCATCATGGTGGCCGGGGCGTCGGCGGGATTCATGCCGCCGCCGATCGCGGCCGCGGCCGGACGGCTGTAGCGCACGGTCGGACCGTCGCCGTGCGTCGCCGGGATCGCCACGGTCGGACCGGGCGGCAGCAACTGGGTGGAGTCCTCCAGCGGTCCCGCGCCCGCGGCGCCCTTGGGCGGCGGCGGCCGGAGCCCGGCGCGCACCGCGGCCACCGCGTCGGCGAACTCGCCGCCGCTGGCGTAGCGCAGGTTCGGGTCCTTGCCGAGGGTGATCTCGATGAGTTCGCGCACGTGCGGCGGCACCTCCGGCGGCAGCGGCGGCGGGGTCTCGCGCACGTGCTTCATCGCCACGGTGATGGCGCCGTCGCCGCTGAACGGGCGCTTGCCCGACAGCGCCTCGTAACCGACCACGCCGAGGGAGTACACGTCGCTGGCGGAGGTGGCGTCCTCGCCGACGGCCTGCTCGGGGGCGATGTACTGGGCGGTGCCCATCACCATGCCGGTCTTGGTGACCGGGCTGGCGTCGACGGCCTTGGCGATGCCGAAGTCGGTGATCTTCACCTGGCCGGTGGGGGTGACGAGGATGTTGCCCGGCTTGACGTCACGGTGCACCACACCGGCGGCGTGCGCGGCCTCGAGCGCGCGGCCGGTCTGCTCGAGCATGTCGAGGCCCTGGTTGACCGACAGCTTGCCCAGCCGGGTCAGCACCGCGTTCAGCGGCTCGCCCTGCACCAGTTCCATCACCAGATAGGAGGTCTCGCCCGCGCTCGGGTCGTAGGTCTCGCCGTAGTCGTAGATGCCCGCGATGCCGGAGTGGTTCAGCTGGGCCGTGGTCTGGGCCTCGGTGCGGAACCGCTGCCGGAAGGTCGGGTCGGCGGAGAATTCGGCCTTGAGGACCTTGACCGCCACCCGGCGGTTCAATCGTGTGTCCAGCGCTTCCCAGACCTGGCCCATGCCGCCGGTGGCGATCAGGCGTTGCAGTCGGTAGCGGTCGGCAATCAGCGCACCGTTGTTCAGCATCGGGGCCCCCGGACCTCTCCTCGCACGTTCAATTCCTAGCCCCCTTGCAGACCGGCGTCGAGCACGGCCCGGGCGATGGGCGCCGCCACCGAGCCGCGCGGGGCCCCCCCCCCCCCGCGGCCCCCCGCGGAGAAACAATAACGCCGAAGGCTGAATAGGTATTAA
>NZ_JARWRU010000648.1 GCF_029867845.1 Nocardia farcinica
CGCCCCCCCATTATCGCGGGGGCGGGGTGTCTATTTTTCATCTGTGCGCCCCCCGGGGCGGCCACCGCCCGCTCCAGCAGGGCCGTGCCGCGACCCTTCGGACCGATCGCGATCGGCACCACCGACCCACCCACGAGGCACACCTCCTCCGCGCCGCCGGGCGCGCCGACGGCGAATCACTCGTCGCCCGCCCGGCATCCGAGCCGGCCTCTCCGCGTCCGCTGACCGAGCCTGCCGCAGTCCGGCGGCCCGGTCCAGAGTTGCGCTCAGCTCGAGCCGGTCAATCGCCGGGCTGTTCCGGTTCCTCCTCGATCCGGTCCCGGTCGGCCCATTCGAGCAGCTCGTCGATGAGGAAGACCGCGGCGTCGATCCCGGCGTGCAGGTCGCCGAGTTCGGCATAGCGGGCAGGCACGGTGCGCATCGTGAAATCGCGGGGATCGATCTCCGGGATCTCCGACCAGCGCACCGGTGTGGAGACCGTGGCCTCGGGCACGCCGCGCACCGAATAGGCGGCCGCGATGGTGTGGTCGCGGGCGTTCTGGTTGTAGTCGACGAACAGCATCCTCGGGTCGCGATCGCGCCGCCACCAGGTCGTCGTCACGTCCTTCGGCGCGCGGCGCTCCACCTCCCTGGCGAAAGCCAGCGCGGCGCGGCGCAATTCGGTGAACGACCACTCCGGGGCGATGCGGACGTAGACGTGCAGGCCACGCCCGCCCGAGGTCTTCGGCCAGCCGGTCGCGCCGAGTTCGCCGAGCACTTCCCGCACCACTCCGGCCACCCGCCGCACCCGCGACCACGGGCAGTCCGGCATGGGATCGAGGTCGATGCGCCACTCGTCGGGCCGTTCGGTGTCGGCCGCGCGCGAGTTCCACGGGTGGAACTCCACGGTGCTCATCTGAACGGCCCACGCCACCTCGGCCAACTCGTGCACACACAGCTCGTCGGCGTGGCGGCCGTAGCGCGGAAAGGAGACCCGCACGGTGTGCACCCAGTCCGGTGCGCCCGCGGGTAGCCGCTTCTGATGCACCTTCTCGCCCGCCAGCCCCTTCGGGAAGCGGTGCAGCATGCAGGGGCGCTCGCGCAACGCGTTGACGATGCCGTCGCCGACGGACAGGTAGTACCGCACCAGGTCGAGCTTGGTCGCCCCGGTCCGGGGGAAGTAGACCCGATCCGGGTTCGTGACGCGTACCCGATGGGCGCCGACGTCGAGTTCCACCGCCGGGGCCGCCGACTTACCGGCCATCTCTGCGACCCTAGCGCCCCGGCCGGAAGATGTGGCCGAAGACCGGTTCCGTCGCGCGCCAGGGGCTGGTATGCATGTGGCATGAGCGAGGCTGCGCATGTCACGGTGACTCTGGACCCCCAGGTCGCGGCATGGGCACGAGCCGCCGCCGAGCGCCAGGACCGCAGTCTGTCCGAGGTCGTCAACGCCGCCCTGCGCACCGCCTTCGTGCGGGACAGTCTGTCCGAATTGCCCGTGGACGAGGAAGCCGAGCAGGCCGCCGCGCGCGCGGACGTCGACATCGCCGAGCAGGCGGCCGCCGACGCCAGGCGACGTTCGCGCGGGGCCGCATGAAGCGCGGCGAGATCTGGACCTACACCCCCGCACTGAGCGACGGCACCCCGCTGCCGCGCCGGAGCACCGTGGTGCTGGTCTCCGACCCGGCTGTCATCGGCTCGCCCTACCGGTGGGTCCACGTGGTCCCGGTGGTGCAGAACGATCCCGGCCACGTGCTCGGTGTCTACACCGACTACGGCTGGGTGGACGCGCTCGAACTGCACCGCGCCTACCGTCCGTGGCTGAGCACCCACGTTGGCATGCTCACCGCCGAGGAGACCGAAGCCCTCGACGCCAGCCTCCGCGCGACGCTCAGTCTCTGACACGCTGGTGTGATCCGGGCACCGCGTCTGGCGTGAATCAGGTCACGCTCGCCAGCGCGAACGGCAGCACCGCGTCGGCCCCCGACTGCCGCAACGCGTGCGCGGCGACGGTGAACGTCCAGCCCGTGTCGGTCACGGCGTCCACCAGCAGGATCGGCCCCGGCGCATCGGAGAGGTCGGGCATCTCCCACGAGTCGTACAACCCGGCCACCCGGTGCGCGGAGTTCGCCGCCGAGACCGGCGGCCGGTCCCGGCGCGGGCGCAACGTGCCGAGCGGCCGCAGCCTGCCCACCTCGGCGAGCCGGGCGGCCAGGCTCTCGGTGAGCACCGGGTGCTGCTCGGAGGGCATGGCCAGCACCGAACTCGGCCGTACCGCCCAGTCCCACTCGCGCAACACCGCGATGCACGCCTCGAAGACGGCGTCGGGCACCGGGCCGTCGGGACCGTCCAGCAGCGCGCGCAGCCGTTGCCCCCAGCCCAGATCCGTGAGTCTGCCCAGCACCCGACCGGTGTCCGCGCCCGCGCTGATCTTCCCCGAGAGCGGCACGCCCAGCTTCGCCATGCCGGTCGGCCACTGCTTGCGCGGGGCCAGGTCGATGCCGGGGCGGTCGAGCCGGGCACGGGTGGCGGCGACGGCCTCGGCGTCGACCGAGATGTCGGGGCGCTGCCCGGTGCAGTTGTCGCACCGGCCGCAGCCGGGTGTGGCGCCGTCGAGGGCGGGCAGGCTCGGATCGTCGAGCTGGCGGCGCAAGAAGTTCATCCGGCAGCCGGTGGTGTGCTGGTATTCCAGCATGGCCTGCTGCTCGACCTCACGCGCGGCGGCCAGCCGCTCGTAGCGGGGAGCGTCGTACTCCCACGGCTGCCCGGTGGCCAGCCAGCCGCCGCGCACCCGGCGCACCGCCCCGTCCACGTCGAGCACCTTGAGCACCATCTCCAGGCGGGACCGGTTCAGTTCCACCATCGGCTCCAGCGCCACCGTCGACATGGGCCGTTCGTGGTCGAGCGTGTCGAGCACCGTGCGCACGATGTGCTCGCGCGGGAAGGCCACCGAGGCGAAGTAGCTCCAGATCGCCGCGTCCTCCGGGCCGGGCAGCAGCACCACCTCGGCGCGCTCGGTGCCGCGACCCGCGCGCCCGACCTGCTGGTAGTAGGCGATGGGGGAGGAGGGGGCGCCCACGTGCACCACGAACCCCAGGTCGGGTTTGTCGAAACCCATGCCGAGCGCGGAGGTGGCGACCAGCGCCTTGACCTCGTTGCGCAGCAGTGCGTTCTCCAGCGCCTCGCGTTCGGCCGGGTCGGTCTGGCCGGTGTAGGCGGCGACGTGGTGGCCGTGGGAGTTCAGCACGTCGGCGAGGTCGTGCGCGGCGGCGACGGTGAGGGTGTAGATGATGCCCGAGCCGGGCAGCCGGTGCAGGTGCCCGCTCAGCCAGGCGGTGCGCCGCACCGCGTCGTCGAAGCGGACCACCGACAGGTGCAGCGACTCGCGGTCGAGGCTGCCGCGCAGCACCATGGTGTCGGTGCCGATCTGGGTGGCGACGTCGGTGACCACCCGGTCGTTGGCGGTGGCGGTGGTGGCCAGCACCGGGACGTCGGAGCCGAGGTCGGTGACGAGGGTGCGGATACGGCGATAGTCGGGCCGGAAGTCGTGACCCCAGTCCGAGACGCAGTGCGCCTCGTCGATCACCACGAGCCCGGCGTCGGCGGCCAGCCGGGGCAGCACCTGGTCGCGGAAGTCGGGATTGTTGAGCCGTTCGGGGCTGACCAGCAGCACGTCGATCGCGCCGTGGGCGACCCGCTCGTGGATCTCGTCCCACTCGGTGACGTTGCCGGAGTTGATGGTGGCGGCCACCACCCCGGCGCGCTCGGCCGCCGCCACCTGGTTGCGCATCAGCGCCAGCAGCGGGGAGACGATCACGGTGGGACCGCGCCCGGCCAGGCGCAGCAGCTTGGCGGAGATGAAGTAGACCGCCGACTTGCCCCAGCCGGTGCGCTGCACCACCAGGGCCCGTTGCCGCCGCACCACCAGCGCCTCGATGGCGGTCCACTGGTCCTCGCGCAGGCGGGCGTCGGGCCCGGCGAGTTCGCGGAGCAGTTCCTCGGCCCGCTCGCGCAGGTCGGGTGCGGTGAGGTCGATCGCTGGACTTCCGCTCGCCGTGGTCACGGAACCCATCGTGCCCCACCCCGCCGACACCCGACAGCCCGCCGCCCCGCGGGATGTGGACATCGAACGATCCACATGCCGCGGGGCGGTCGCGGGTCAGCCCTTGACGCAGAGCACCTGCCGCAGCGTCGCCACCACGTCGACCAGGTCGCGCTGGGCGTCGATGACCTCGTCGATGTTCTTGTAGGCGGCCGGGATCTCGTCGAGCACCCCGGCGTCCTTGCGCGACTCCACGCCCTCGGTCTGCGCGACCAGGTCGGCCACGCTGAACTGGCGCTTGGCGGCGTTGCGGCTCATCCGCCGCCCCGCGCCGTGCGAGGCCGAGCAGAACGACTCCGGGTTGCCCTTGCCGCGGACCACGTAGGAGCGGGTCCCCATCGAGCCCGGAATGAGCGCCAGGTCGCCCTCGCCCGCGCGGACCGCGCCCTTACGGGTCACCAGCATGGGCGTCTTGTCGATGATCTCCTCGGCCACGTAGTTGTGGTGGCAGGAGATCGGCACGTCGAAACGCACCTCGCGGGACGGGAACTCCTCGCGCACCGCCTGGCACACCAGCGCCAGCATGACCGCCCGATTCCGTGCGGCGTATTCCTGTGCCCAGGTCAGGTCGTGCCGGTAGGCCGCCATTTCCGGGGTGTCCGCCAGGAACACCGCCAGATCCCGGTCGACCAGATTCTGGTTGTGCGGCAGCGTGCGCGCGATCTCCATGTGCCGCTCGGCGATTTCCTTGCCGATATTGCGGCTGCCGGAGTGCAGCAGGATCCACACCTGGTCTTCGGTGTCCAGGCAGACCTCGATGAAATGGTTCCCGCCGCCCAGGGTGCCCATCTGCTTGTGCGCCTTGGATTCCCGCGGCGCGACCCGCTCGTCGAGTTCACCGAAGCGCTTCCAGAACCGGTCCCAGCCGGAGCGCAGCGTGTCGGTGGTGATGCCCGACGAACGCGCGGCCAGCGATCGCACCGGCACCTCGGCGGTGTGCGCGGCGAAGCCCACCGGCACCGCCGCCTCGATGCGCGCCCGCAACGACCGCAGGTCGTCGGGCAGATCGGCGGCCGTCAGGTCGGTGCGCACGCTCTCCATGCCGCAGCCGATGTCGACGCCGACCGCCGCCGGGGCGACCGCGTCGCGCATGGCGATCACCGAGCCGACCGTTGCGCCCTTGCCGAGATGCACATCCGGCATGACGCGGACGCCGTGCACCCGTTCCAGACGGGCGATATTGCGCAGCTGCTGCACAGCCGCGGGTTCGATATCGCTCTCGTGGGCCCACATCAACGTCCGTGCCCGGGTGCCGGACAACTCGACGGGAAACATGCTTTCGATCCTTCCGAATTTCCGGCGACGGAACGGCCGCCGGCGATTTCCACGGTAAACAGCGCGGGCCGAAAGATCATTCGAATTTCTCGGGCAGTGAGCGGGGCAGCTCCTCGCGCAGCAGCGCCGCCACGGCCGCACGGTCCGGCACCGCCGCACTCGCCCCGAGAGCGGTCGTCGCCAGCGCTCCCGCCGCGCACGCCCAGCGCAACGCGTCCTGTGGTCCGCGATGCCAGGCGACCGCGAGCGCGCCGGTGAACGCGTCACCGGCGCCGGTGGGGGGCACCCCCGGCACCGCGGACCCCCGCCCCGCCAGTCGCCGGGCGGCCCGCCCGGCGGGGGGGCCGGGTGCCCTGGCGCCGGCGCCGGGGCCGGTGACCGGGCCACCGGGGCCGGTGGTGGCCACCACCGGAACCGCGATCCCCGGCACCGACAGTCGCGTGCCGTCCGGCCCGCGGTGACGGGCACCGTCGCCACCGAGCGTGGTCACCACGTGGGGCACCCCGTCCAGCACCGCGCCGAGCCGCCGTGCCTCGCCCCGGTTCACCACCGCGATGTCCACCTCGGCCCACAGCCGCGGCGCGAGCTCCCGCACCGGTGAGGGATTGAGCAGGGTGAGCGTGTCGTTGGCCCTGGCGTGCCGCAGCGCGGCCGCCACGGTCGGCACCGGCAATTCGAGTTGGCACAGCAGCACGTCGGCTGCGGCGATCACGGCCAGATCGTCGTCGGTCAGCTCGGTCATCGCCGCGTTCGCGCCGCCGACCACGATGATGCTGTTCTCCCCGCTGTCGTCCACCACGATGGTGGCGATCCCGCTCGGTCCGTCGACGGTTCGCAACCGGCCCGTGTCCACCCCGGCGGCGTCGAGCGTCTCGCGCAGCCGCGGCGCGAACACATCGGTGCCCACAGCGCCGAGGAAGCGCACCCGCCCGCCCGAACGGCTCGCCGCGACGGCCTGGTTGGCGCCCTTGCCGCCGGGCACGGTGGCGAAATCGCGGCCTGCGATCGTCTCGCCGGGCTCGGGCCGTCGTGTGACGGTGGTCACCAGATCCATGTTGACGCTGCCGAGCACCGCGATCACCGGCGCCCGTCCTGCCTGCTCCGTGCCGTCGTCCATGCCGGGAACCCAATCACGGACCGGGCGCGGGCGCGGGCGTTCGGGGGATGGAGCAGCGCGAAAGCCGTTGATACCGGTGCGTAGGCTGTACCCCATGACGGTGGAGACGACGGCCGAACTCGATGTGCGCGAAGCAGTGCACGAGGCCGCGCGCAGGGCCAGGATCGCCTCGCGCGCCCTCGCCCAGTTGACCACGGCGCAGAAGAACGACGCCCTGCACGCCGCTGCCGACACCCTCCTGGCGAACGCCGAGAAGGTGCTGGCGGCCAATGCCGAGGACATCGCCGCCGCCGAGGCGGCCGGAACCGAGGCCTCCCTGCTGGACCGGCTGCGGCTGACCGAGGACCGCATCGACGGCATCGCCTCGGGGCTGCGCCAGGTGGCCGCGCTGCCCGATCCGATCGGCGTCGTGGTGCGCGGCTCGACCCTGCCCAACGGGTTGCAGACCCGCCAGGTGCGGGTGCCGCTCGGCGTGGTCGGCATGGTCTACGAGGCTCGTCCCAATGTCACCGTCGACGCCTTCGGCCTGGCGCTGAAGTCGGGCAACGCGGCGCTGCTGCGCGGCTCCTCCTCGGCGGCCGAGTCCAACGCCGCGCTGGTGGAGATCCTGCGCGAGGCGCTGCGCGGTCAGGGCATCCCCGAGGAGTCGGTGCACCTGCTGCCCAGCCACGACCGCTCCAGCGTCACCCACCTCATCCAGGCCCGCGGCCTGGTCGACGTGGTGATCCCGCGCGGCGGGGCCGGCCTGATCAGCGCGGTCGTGCGCGACGCCACGGTGCCGACCATCGAGACCGGCACCGGCAACTGCCACGTCTACGTGCACGCCGCGGCCGACCTCGACATGGCCGAGCGCATCCTGCTCAACGCCAAGACCCGCAGGCCAAGCGTGTGCAACGCCGCCGAGACGGTGCTGATCGACACGGCGATCGCCGACACCGCCGTGCCACGGCTGACCGCCGCGCTCGAGGCCGCGGGCGTCACCATCCACGGCGATCTGCCCGGCCAGGTCCCCGCCACCGAGACCGACTGGGCCGACTAATACCTGACCCTCGACATCGCCTTTATGGTGGTCTACGGCCTCGACGCGGCCGTCGACCACATCAACACCTGGGGCACCGGCCACACCGAGGCCATCGTCACCGCCGACCTGGCGGCCGCGAACGCCTTCACCAGCCGAGTCGACGCCGCCGCCGTCATGGTGAACGCCTCCACCGCCTTCACCGACGGCGAGCAGTTCGGCTTCGGCGCCGAGATCGGCATCTCGACGCAGAAGCTGCACGCGCGCGGCCCGATGGCCCTGCCCGAGCTGACCTCCACCAAGTGGATCGTGTGGGGCGAGGGCCAGACCAGGCCCGCGTGACGCGGTAGTGAACGGTCCGGGCACGCGGTGTGTCCCCGGACGAGGAAGGAAAGACCAGTGGCCGACGCAGTACAGGAGCCGATCTTCGCCTCGGTCGACGATGTCGTCGAGCGGCTCGCCACCACCGGCTACCTGGCCGACAAGTCCACCGCCACCTCGGTGTTCCTGGCCGACCGGCTGGGTAAGCCGCTGCTGATCGAGGGGCCGGCCGGTGTCGGCAAGACCGAACTGGCCCGCGCCGTCGCCCAGACCGCGGGCGCGGAACTCGTTCGCTTGCAGTGCTACGAGGGCGTGGACGAGGCCCGCGCGCTGTACGAGTGGAACCACGCCAAGCAGATCCTGCGCATCCAGGCCTCCAGCGAGAACGACTGGGCCGAGACCAAGGCCGATGTGTTCACCGAGGAGTTCCTGCTCTCCCGGCCGCTGCTGACCGCGATCCGCCGCACCGATCCCACCGTGCTGCTGATCGACGAGACCGACAAGGCCGACGTCGAGATCGAGGGCCTGCTGCTCGAGGTGCTCAGCGACTTCGCGGTGACCGTGCCGGAACTCGGCACCATCACCGCCACCCGCAAGCCCTTCGTCGTACTGACCTCCAATGCCACCAGGGAACTGTCGGAGGCGCTGAAGCGCCGCTGCCTGTACCTGCATCTGGACTTCCCGGACGAGGAGCTGGAGCGGCGCATCCTGGCCAGCCGGGTGCCCGAGCTGTCGGCGGCGGTCTCGGCGCAGCTGGTGCGCATCGTGCACGTGCTGCGCGGCATGCAGCTCAAGAAACTGCCCTCGGTGGCCGAGTCCATCGACTGGGCCCGCACCCTGCTCGCCCTGGGCATGAACGACCTGGACGACGCCACCGTGCGCGCCACCCTCGGCGTCGTGCTCAAACACCGCAGCGACCACGAGCGCGCGCTGTCCGAGCTGAAACTGGCCTGAGATGAGCACCGGATCGTCCCCCGAGACGCCGGTGTCGCTGCGCGCCGAGCACGGCATCCCCGGTCACCTGGTCGGCTTCGTCGAGGCGTTGCGGGCGCGTGGCATCCCGGTCGGTCCCTCGGAGACGGTGGACGCGGGCCGGGTGATGACCGTGCTCGACCTGCTCGACCGCGAGGTGCTGCGCGAGGGCCTGGCCTGCGCGCTGCTGCGCCGCACCACCCACCGCGCCACCTTCGACGGGCTGTTCGACCTGTGGTTCCCGGTCGCGGTCGGTGAGCGTGCCGCCGTCGACGAGATCCCCGAGATCCCGCGCAGACCTGACGGCGAGGTGGACATCCCCGGACTCCGGGAGATGCTGGCCGACATGCTCGCCCGCCAGGACGAGGCGGCCCTCGAGCAGATGGCCGCCCAGATGGTCGAGCAGATGGGGCAGTACCAGTCCGCCCGCGGCCCCTCGTTCTCGGCCTATCAGGCGCTCAAGGACGTGCAGCCGCAGACCCTGCTGGCCAAGATCCTGGCGGGTATGGCTCTCGGCTCGGACGCGGGTGAGTTCGAGACCGAGGTGGCCCGCCGCGCTGTGCGCCAGCGGATCGACCGTTTCCGCGCCAGTGTCGACGCCGAGACCCGCAGGCGGGTGGCCGAGCGCATCGGCAAGGAGCGTGTGGCGAGCTACGGCGTAGCCCGGCAAGCCGAGGACGTCGACTTCCTGCGCGCCTCCGAACGTGAGCTGGCCGAGCTGCGGCGCGGCACCCAACGGCTGGCCAGGGTGCTGGCCTCGCGGCTGGCGGTGCGGCGCAGGCACCACCGACGCGGGGAGATCGACCTGCGACGCACCCTGCGCAAGTCCATGTCCACCGGCGGCGTGCCGATCGACCTGGTCAACAAGAAGCCGAGGCCGGGCCGCCCGGAGCTGGTCCTGCTGTGCGATGTGTCCGGCTCGGTGGCCGGCTTCAGCCATTTCACGCTGCTGCTGGTCAGCGCGCTGCGCGAGCAGTTCTCCCGGGTGCGCATCTTCGCCTTCGTCGACAACACCGACGAGGTGACCCGCTTCTTCGATGCCGACACCCAGCTCGACCAGTCGATGACGCGCATCATGACCGAGGCCGACGTGGTCGGCTACGACGGGCACTCCGACTACGGCAACGCGCTGCGCTCCTTCGCCGAGCGTTTCCCCGACGCCGTCACCAGCCGCAGTTCGCTGCTGATCCTCGGCGACGCCCGCAGCAACTACCGTGACCCCGCGCTGGACACCTTGCGCGAGCTGGTGGACACCGCCAAGCACGCGCACTGGCTCAACCCCGAGCCGGTCCACAACTGGGGGACCGGCGACTCGGCGGCCGACAAGTACCGCGACGTGATGGAGATGCACGAGTGCCGCTCGGCCAGGCAGCTGACCGAGGTGGTCTCGCGCCTGCTGCCGGTCTGACGCCGCGCGGTTAACGAAGCGAGCGCCCGGCTCGATCCTGGGACGACCGAGAGATCGTCCGAGCTCCCGGCGCTGCGCCGTGCCCGCGTTCAGAATTCCTTAAGCGGATCGTTGGCGCCGCTGGCCAGCATTCGCCGCCATGGGGAGTACGACGCCCGACGGCGTGACATCGACCGGCCGCGAGCCCGATCGGGCGGACGAGGCGACCAGACTCGGGGAACAGGCGGCGGGCCGCCTGCTGACCGCGCCACGGGAGGCCGAGCGCTACCTGCGCGCGGCGCTGGCCGCCGGGAAGGGGACGCTGGCGCCCGAGCAGCTGGCACATCTGCACGCCCAGCTGGTGACGGTGCTGTCCGGGACGACCGACCGCGAGACCGAGCTGGCCGAGGCCGCGCTCGACGCCGCCCGGCACTGGGAGGCGCTGTCCGGCGAGACCGCTGCCCATCTGATCCTGGTGGCCGCCCGCGCCCTGCACCGCGCCGGACGCCACGCCCGTGCCGTCGAACTGTTCGCTCGCGGGCTCACCGCGCCGGCGCCCTACCCGGCCCCCGAGGTGGCGGTGCTGCGCGGCCAGTACGGCCGCTCGCTGCGCCTGCTCGGCGACCACCGGGCGGCGGCCGGGCAGTACCTCGCCGCCGCGCACGTGGTCCGGGCAATGCCCGATCACCGCGAGCTGCGCGCCCAGCTCACCTGGTCGGCGGCATCCGCGCTGGACGCCTGCGGCGCCGACGGCCCGGCCGCGCTGGCCTATCTGCGGGCCGCCGACCTGTGGGGCGAGCTCGGCCGGATCGGACCGCGGGCCCGCTGTCTGCGCTCGGCGGCGTGGCTGCGGTTCTGGGCCGCCACCACCGTGGAGTCCCGGCGGCCGAGCATCGAGGCGTTGCGGGCGCTGCTGGCCGAACTCCAGGAGCACGCCGCGCACCAGCCGAGCCGGGAGATCGCCAACGAGCTGGACCACACCCGCCGCCAGCTCACCGACATGCTCGAGTGAGGCCCCGCTAAGCTCGTTGCTCATGCACGAGACAGGGTCGGCCCGCCGCAAGCTGGGTGTGATGGGCGGCACGTTCGATCCCGTCCACAACGGTCACCTGGTCGCCGCCAGCGAGGTGGCGCATCGCTTCGAGCTCGACGAAGTGATCTTCGTCCCCACCGGACAGCCGTGGCAGAAGGCGCACAAGAAGGTCAGCCCGGCCGAGGACAGGTATCTGATGACGGTCATCGCGACCGCCTCCAACCCCCGGTTCTCGGTCAGCCGCGCCGACATCGACCGCGGCAAGGTCACCTACACCGTGGACACCCTGCGGGAGATGAAGGCCCAGTACCCGGACGCGCAGCTGTACTTCATCACGGGTGCGGACGCACTGGCCAACATCCTGTCGTGGCAGGATTGGGCGGAACTGTTCGAACTGGCCAAGTTCGTCGGGGTGAGCCGTCCGGGCTACGAACTGAACACCGATCATCTCGCGGAACACCTGCGTGACCTGCCCGACGATGCGGTGACCATGCTCGAGATCCCGGCTCTGGCGATCTCCTCCAGCGAGTGCCGCCTGCGCGCCTCGCAGCGGCGGCCGGTCTGGTACCTCGTCCCCGACGGCGTGGTGCAGTACATATCGAAGCGGCACCTGTACGTGCCGGACCCCTCGGAAGGTAACTGAGTTGAACGAACACGAGCACCGCGCGGAGGTGAGCGCGTGAGCGCGTCCCCCGAAGCGATCACGATGGCCGAGGTGGCGGCGCGCGCCGCCGCCGAGAAGCGGGCCCCCCCCGTGGTCGTGCTAGACGTCTCCGAGCAACAGGTGATA